>JAKLJF010000707.1:286-3292 GCA_023151335.1 Thermoanaerobaculia bacterium
TGCAAAACACGATTATCTGTTGCAGCCCGAAAAACAGTACAACCGACAAGGTTGAAGTCATGCCGCCGGATGACTCCAGCATGTAGTAAACAACCGCAACCAGCAGCTGCAAACCTGCAAACCCGGCCAGCAGCCCCAGCAGGCTCATTTTTTTATTCCAGAACAAACGTCCGCCGTTTTTCAGCGCATAAATAAGAGGTGTGGCCGTTTGCAGGTATTGTAACCGGCCAAGCACCGACCACACGAACAGCACAGCCAATCCGGGCAACCAAATTGCCGCGGCCGCACCTACGCCCCACACCACGTATTGCTCGGATGGGAGATTTTCCAAAGCGGGTTCCATATTTACCGCCACCGGCAGCCACACCGCGACCGTCCATACCAGCGCCAGTGCCCAAAAAAACAGGGCGATTTTTAAAAACGGGAAAAAATACGCCGCCCCACCCTGCCAGAACGCGCGCCAGGATGCCCGTTCCGGGAAAGCGGCACAATATAACATGCCGGCATTGATAAACACCGAGAAAAGCAGCCACACCGGCAGCAGCCAGCGCAACTGACCGATCAGGGGCGTGATGGAGGCGCCATGAACGCTCAGAAAATCGGTCAGTACCGTGTGATCATAGTGATGCAGCAGTTTATTGATCTCCAGCGAACGGCCAATGGAGGCTTCCAGTACTTCGTATACCTGCATGCCAACGGTGAAAGCCAGGCATACCTGTAATACGTATACGGTAAGCACGATACGCCATTGCCGCGGACCGGTGGTGCAGCCGTGGAGAAAGGTATTGCGGAAATTCGTCATTTTCGTCATTGCGTCATTGGGTCATTGCGTCATTGGGTCATTGCGTCATGGGTCGTTTAGGCCAGGAAGCTGACTGTTTGTAATAAATTTTGGATCCAAAACGCTGCTTTGGCCGCATATTTCCAGAGGGGGGAAGTATCGGGTTGCAGGGTCAGGCTGTTGTTGTTCAGGTCGGTGTCGAGCGCGAGTTTGTAGTGGGGGTCGATTTGTGCCGAAATGACTTTGGCCGGGCCGCTGAATTCGAACACGTGCCGGCCTTCCCCGCCCGGCCAGTATAAAGTTTGGGTAGTACCGTCTTCAAATGTAACCCGTAATTCCACCGGGAATACCCAATCGCCCTTGCGCTGCACCTCCACCTTCGACAACATCTGGCGGGAGCCGCTGCCGTCGCGATAGCTGATGCCGCCGGCAGTGGGGCCAAACACCCCTTGCGAAGCGGGCAACATTTCATTGGAAATTTGCGTGACGGCATAGTCCAGCACCGCCGTACCGTAGATGGCCGTTTCAAACAGGCCATACACGCGTCGTGCAAACGCCGAATCGGGTTGGGACATCAATGTTTCGTGCAGCACAGCCATAAAGTCGCTCCCGCGCGGGTGTTTGAATTTCCAGCGCCCGAAATAGGTTTGCAGGATACGGTCGTTGGAGTCGGAAAACAACCAGCCCGGCCGGGCAACTATACCTTGGCGGGGATTGCGCATAGTGGTATATTCCAGACGGCTCAGTTCACGGTTGTCGAAGCGGTAACCGGCCAGGTTTACCAGGGCCTGTTTGTCACCGTAAGCCGCGTCGATGATCCGGTCTTCAAAATAGGTGACAAAACCCTCGTCGAGCCAGGGTTCTTCTTTTTCGTTGGAGGCGAGCATGCCCATAAAATACTGGTGTACGAACTCGTGCACCAAAAGCGATTCCGAAGTGCGCACGCCTTCCGGCATACCGTATATCGTGCCCACGGTGATCAGCGTGGGATATTCCATCAGGCCGGAGCGCAGGCCGTGGAAGGGCGGGTCCACCACCGTCAGGGAAGGATAAAGGTATTGGCCGACGTGGCGATCCATGTATTCGAAGGCAAATTTCAGGATATCGAGGTAGCGCGGCCCCATGGCGGCGTGCTCCGGCGGCAGCAGCAGGCGAATATGCACGTCGCGCCAGCGGTCTTCCAACGCCATAAATCGCGGATATACCGACCAGGCAAAATCGATCACATCTTCCGCATGATAGTGCCGGGTAAGGGTGCCGTTGCCGTTGTCCTTTTCACTCACCAGGCAGCCGGAGGCGCCGAGGACAAATTTTTTATCCGTGGTGATAAATACATCGTACGTTCCGAAATCGGCGTAAAATTCGGTGTGGCGCATAAACTGGTGGCAATTCCAGTCCCAGGCGCCCAGGCTGTTTTGTTCCCACACGCCCAATTGCGGGAACCAATGGCAGAACAGGTAAAAATCCCGGCTGTAACCGGCACGGGCGATCGTTTTGGGCATTTTGGCGCGCCATTTCAAATGCAGGATAGCGGTTTCACCGGGCAAAAGCGGCTTGTCGAGCGCCGCTGCCAGCACGCTTTGGTCGGCCGCATTGCCGTCGTCAGGTTGCACGTAGCGCATGCCGGCGAACAGGTCGGCCCTGGCGCCGCCGGTTTCGCGTTCCAGTTTGTCCACCTCTATCCAGCCCCATTCGTCCGGACCGCGATTGGTGAAACCCTGGCCGAACAATTGAGTCGTTCCTTTTAAAAAGGTGGATTCCGTATTTTTAAAAGCATTGAGATAAAGATAAAAACGCAGTTCGCGGATGGGCGCCGGCGAGTGATTGGTAAATCGGACGGTCTGTGTGGCGTCGATGGTTTTGGCCCCGTCGTCGAGTGTGACGCGGATGGTGTAATTGGCCGGGCGGGGGCTGAGGGGCTGAGGATAGAAGGGGTTGCACTGGGCAAGGCTATTTTGCGCGGCAAAAAATAGCAGGAAAACAGGGAGGAAAAAGTAAAAACAGCGGTACATCTTGTTTTCAGGCCCGATAAAGCCTGTCCAAATTTGAATATTAAAATTCTGAAAGCCCGGCCAAGGTCGGAAATTTCAATCAAATGAACGGCCCGGCTTCTTCCGGGAAGCAATTGACAAAGGTCAAGTCCCGCGGCAATCCAGGTCATTTTTCCGGCCACAAAAAGTCCGGAACATGCACCCGGTTTGAGCCCATTTTTCTTCCTGTCATAA
>JAKLJF010000708.1 GCA_023151335.1 Thermoanaerobaculia bacterium
CTTGTTCCGGCGAGAAAAGCCGGCCCTGGCGATGTTATATACCATAAAGCCCAATATCCTTGGCAATTATGCCGCCGCGCTGGCGGGTGTCAGAACGGTTTCCGTCCTGGAAGGCCTGGGCTACAGCGGTTCGGCGTCGGCTCGCTGGCGCCGGCTGACTGCCCTGTTATACCGCCTGGCCTTGCACACCGCACGAAAAGTGGTGTTTTTGAATACGGACGACCGCCGGGAATTCCTGGAAAAAAAACTGGTGCAACCGGCAAAAACGCTGGTCATTCACGGCCCGGGCATCGATACGGCGCATTTTTCGCCACCCGAACAACAGGCGAAGGGCAAACCGGTATTTTTATTTTCCGGACGCCTGCTTGCCGAAAAAGGTATCCGGTTGTTTGCCGATGCAGCGGAGCAATTGCACCGGGAAGGCGCTCCTGCCGTTTTTCAGATACTGGGCGCCCCGGACCCCGGCAATCCTTCCACCATAGATCCCGCGGAAGTGCAGAACTGGGCAAATGCCGGTTTTGTTCACTACCTCGGCAGCGCCGACGACGTACGCCCCAAACTCGCCCGGGCCGATGTGCTGGTATTGCCCTCCTGGTACCGGGAAGGTGTGCCCCGTTCGGTACTGGAAGCTATGGCTATGGGCAAAATCATCATCACCACCGATACTCCCGGTTGCCGCGATACGGTGGAGCCCGGGAAAAACGGATTTCTGGTGCCGCCCGGTGATACGCCGGCACTGACAAATGCCATACGGCAGGTATTGGCATTAACCCCTGAACAACGCACGGCGATGTCGGCCGGAAGTATCGAAAAGGTACGGACTGAATTCAGCGATGAGGTCGTGCTGCCGGAATATCTGCAAGTTATCGAATCAGTTTTTTGAATATCGAAATTCCGTTTCAACATTCGATATTCAAACACCGGCCATAAGCCGCCCCAATCGCCTCTACCGTAAACGCCTCAACACGCGCCAGGCGGGCAGCTGCCGGCACGGTATACCGTTCGTCTTCCAGAAAAGCGATCCAGCGCCTGACTTCCCCCTCGCTCACTTCGTTATGGTCTGCCCGCAGGGTAAACAACCCCGGCTGATCGCCCCAAAAATCCGTAAACGGATCATTTTGAACATTAGACAGGTTTACCACCGGTTTGCCGGAAGCAAAATATTCCACCGCCTTGCTGGGCAACTGATAATCGGTGACGTTGCCGATGTTCAGCAGAACATTCATTTGCCGCATGGCAGCCCGCACTTCTCCTCTTGAACGCAGGCCGTACAGCCGGATAGCCGGCTGGCGGTTCAGTTTGTCCCAAAATTCCGGGAAAATATCGCCGTATATATGCACCTGCAACCGGCCCTGCCAGTCGGGCCGCAGGCGGAACGTTTTTTCCAGCAGGTCCAGGAAAGCGTCCGGCGTGCGCACCGGCGCATAAAAAGCCCCGAAGTAGCCGATATTGACCACCCGTTCAGCAGGCGTTGCGGCCGCGTTTTGTGGTCCGGCTTCCGGTTCATTCATTTCCCAGGCCGGATGCAGCAACGGGGGTATGACGGAAATTTTTTGCGCCACAGCGCCAAATACGGACCGGTAAGCCGTCGCTGCCGCGGGGTGCGTCACCACCACTGAGTCAGCTTGTTCCAATACTTTTTGTTCCAGGCGGCGACTGAGCCGGCCATACAGCCGGGCGTTGTTGAGCGGGCGCGCCTGCATGGTAAACGGATCGCCGGTGTCGGCCAGCCAATGCAGCGCCGGAAACCGCTGTTTGGCCACCAACCCGATCAGGTGCCCGGTAAATGGCAACGAAACGGAGATCATCGCATCGAACGATTGTTCCTTCAGCAACGCCATTACCTTTTTTCTGGCCGGGAAATACCACAAACAAGCATCGTCAGGGAAATACAGATTTTTCCAGATGGCCTTGTATAGCCGGCCGGCCAGGCGCGCCCAAAGAGCCGGACGTTTTACACTCCCTCCTACCCTCCCACGGGCGCTGCCGGTACCGATCCGGTAATAAAAAACCTCTTTAAGTGAGTCAAATCCGGCCCGGTGTACCTGTACGCCTTTTATTTGTCCATACCCGGAAAAACCCGGGTGCCGGGCGCTTACCACATGCACCTCGTGCCCCTGTGCCGCCCAATACTCTGCCAGGGCCGTCCAGCGGTGCGCCCGCGGATGGATGAAAGGGTGATACCAGGCAGTGATGATGAGGAGACGCGACAATGGAGTTATGAGTTATGAGTTATGAGTGATTGGTACAGGGAATAGAGCTTTTGGGCGGTAAGGTTGATATTAAATCCGGTTTCGATGTGCCGGCGGGCAGCGGCACTGAACTGTTGAAATTCAGGGTCGGCCATGTGGCAAAAACGTTCGATGTGCCGGGCCAGTTCGGCAGGATTGTGTTCGGGCGCCAGCAAGCCGGTCTGGCCGTGCAGCACCGCTGAAGGAATGTCGAAATGCGTGGTGCCGATGATAGGCATACCGCTGGATTGCGCCTCCAGAATGGATACCGGACCGCCTTCGCAATCGCGGTTGGTTGCATAATGACTCGGCTGGATAAATACGTCGTGCCGGGCAAAAAGCGCCGGCAAATCGTCATGCGGCACAAAATCGAGCCATTCGATGGCGGGTTGGAGGGCGTGTGACCGGACAAATGTTTCCATTTTTTGCACCAGCGCCCGGTCATGCTTTTCGCCGGCGATGGTCAGGCGGATATCGGGGCAAGTCTGGCGGGCGATATGGAATGCCTGCAAAGTGTCCATAAAACCTTTTTTTTCCGTAAGGGTAGCCACCTGGAGCAAACGGAGCCGGCCGGGGATTTTCTCCCGCGCCAGAAAAGGAAACTCGGCCGGGTTCATGCTCATCGGCAAAACAGTGATCTTCCGCTCCGGCGCCCCCTGACGGATCAGTACTGCTTTTCCGTAATTACCCGCGGCGGTAATGGCGGATGCGCCCGCGAATAGTTTATGGTAGCGTTGCTGCCAGGCCGGACTGCGGGCTGGCAAACTTTCATAATCATAGCCATAAAAAGAAACGACCAGCGGAATGTCCATCCGTTTGGCCAAATCGAGGTAATGGCAACCCGCGGGGGCAAAATGGGCATGTATCAGATCCGGCCGGTGTTGTGACAACTGTTTTTCCAGCCAACATTTATATAGGGGCACGTACCGTTCCACCCGAACCAGAAATCCCTGCAAACAGGCGGCAGTCCACTCTGTGGGCGGAAGCCAGCCGCTCCAGCGTTGCAAGGGCCTGACCCAAAACGCAAATCCCTGATGAAAATACTCATTCCGCA
>JAKLJF010000709.1 GCA_023151335.1 Thermoanaerobaculia bacterium
GGAGCGTTACGGTCGCGGCATACGGGAATGACAGGCCCGACGATCCGCTTGATTCAAACGGGTGGAATCCATAAGAACGGCTGTTGTATCCAACTCATACTGAATGCCGCCGAACAAAATTGCCGAATTGGAGACGGTAGTCACCATAATTATGGGTTTGGTGAATGGCCAGAATCAATGCAAAATTCTTTTTGATTGTTTCTATACTGTTCCATTGGCAAAATCTCATCCCCATACTACTGGACATTTGAGTTTAGACCTTCCAGGTTTGTCAAACCTGGAAGGTCTGAGCGCCTCACGAACAAAATGTCCGGTAGTGTGCTCATCACCTCACCGTTCCGGAAAATACCGCTTCATCAATTCCCCCCACTCCGTCCCGAGGCCTCGGGAGCGCAGATTGGCCAAACCTGGCTCCCGCGTCAACGCTTCGTAGTCGCGGTAGCCGTTTTCCAGTGCCTGCCGCAGGTAAGTCCAGGCCGGGCCGGTATTGCCCCGGGCCGCTTCCAGACAGGCCAGGTGAAAATACGGCTCAGCAAAAGCCGGGGCTTTGGCGACTGCCCTTAGGAAACAATCGGCTGCATCGGACTCGCGTTGCGTACGCCGGCATACCTGGCCGAGGTTGTTCCAGGCCCAGGCATTGGAACTGTCGATGGCGATGGATTTGCGGATCATGGCCTCGGCCTCGTCCAGGCGTCCGGTGTTCAGGTACACGGCGCCGAGGTTGTTCCAGGCGAAAGGATAGCTGGGATCGAGCGCGGTGGCGCGCAGCAACAGGGATTCCGCCTCGGCCCAGCGCCGGGTACTGACGTACAGCCAGCCGAGGTTGTTGTTGGCGTCCACGTTGGTGGAGTCGAGGGCGAGGGCGTGTTGGAACACTTGTTCCGCTTCCGTGTCGCGGTGCATATCCATGCAGGTCAGTCCGAGGTTGAACCAGGCGTAGGTAAAGGCAGAGTCAATCCGCAGGGCATGGCGGTAGGCTTGTTCCGCTTCGGCATACTGTTTTTGTTTGTAGTGCCACACGCCGAAGTAGTTCCACACCACGGCCGAGCTGGAGTCGTTGGCCAGGGCTTTGTCGAGTAGTTGTTTGGCCCGGTCGAACTGTTTGTAGCGCATGATCAGCAGGTAGGCGGTGTTGGTGTAGGGCAGCACCCACTGGGGCGCGGCAGCGGCGGCTTTCATGGCATAGTGGTAAGCCGAATCGGGTTGGCCCAGGTTCCAGCCGAAGTTGTTGGCCATGAACAGGTAGGTGTGCGGCACGTCGGGCTGCCAGCGCAGCGAGTTGCGGTATTTTTCCAGCACTGCCATGCTCAATTCGCGGTCGGTGCCCCAGAGGTTTTCCAAGCGGGCCATAAAGCCTTCATACAGCGATTTCCGGGCTTGCAGGCCGCGGTACATATAGTGGTCGGGGCCGAGTAATTCGGCAGCCCGTTCGAGGTAGCGGGCATAGTGTTGGTATTTTTTAAAACGGTTGAGCCGCGACAGCGTAATTTCCCGGATGTCGGTCTGGAGCCAGGCGTTCAGGGCCTGCTGCGATTCATCCTGCAGGGCCGCGGCGTAGTTGCGCCGCATGGCGGCGTGCAGGGGTTCCAGGCCGGGTGCCCGCATTAGCTGTCGATAGAGGGTGTCGGCGCCAGATTCGGGCGGATCGAAAAAGACACGGTCTTTCAACGCTTGTTGAAAGGCGAAATACCGGTCGCGGGTTGCCTGATCAGTCCGGGCCAGCACCTGATCCTCCACACCCCGCGCATCGGTGGAAGCTATTATGGGCGCTTGTTTGCTCCGGTTGTTTTGCACCGCAGCCAACAGTTCGGGCGAAACCGCCGCCAGTTTTTCGCTTTTGTTGCCTACCGCCATCGGCATCTGGCTTTGAGGGGCCACTTCGCTCGTCACGTGATCCTGCAGATAACGTTCTATTTCGAGCAGGTTCACCGACAGGTCTTTGTTATGGTCGGCCAGTCCGTACAACCCGTCGATGAGGTGGTAGCTGAAGGCGCCGCGCCCGCCGCCCCATTGTTCGCCTTCGAGGCTGTACTCATTGGGCTGGCAGGAAAGGAGTTTTATTTCGTTGGCGAATTGTTTGGAGAGGTTGGCCGCGGTGGCCTGCGCGCCGCCGATGCCACTGCCCGCGAGTTTGCCGGCCCGGCAGGCGTCGGTAATGACCAGCACGCGGCTTTTATTCAGGATAGAAAGCGTCGAGATCACCTCCTGCAGGTAAAACAGCGGGTAAGCGCCCGCGATGTAGCTCCGCGGGGGCGAGTCCCAGGTGAGCAAAAAACCCAGTTGGTTGCGGGTTTTGGTTTCCACGTCGCCGTGTCCGCTGAAATAAATGATGCACAGGTCGCCTTCCCGGCTCACATCGATCAGCCAGTCGAGGGCCGCGGCTACCTGGGCCGTGGTGGCTTCGCGGTCGTACAACGTTTTCAGGTGGTCGGCATCCAGCTGGCTGCCCATGCCCGGACCTTTGGACAGAAAGTCGGCAAAGGCCTCGGCGTCTTTGCGGGCGAAGCGCAGGTCGGGGATAGCGGGGTCCTGGTAGTCGGAAATGCCGATGACCACGGCGCGAACCGCCCCCCCACCCCCTGAAGGGGGAGTCAGAGGCGTAACCCCTTTTTGCCCTTGCGCTGCCGGTGCAGGGACGTTGGAAGTCTGCTGTGCGTACAATTGCCCGCACAGCAGAAATAGGTAACAAAACAGAATGTTCCGGTGGATACGCATGCCTGAACAGATTTAGACGAGAACGTAGGAAGGCAGCACCACAAGGATTAAAACGACTGACATGAGTTCATCAGCCAATGCATTAATCATGGCCAAAAACAGGTCATTTTTTGCATCGTTTCGGGCCGAAAGCCACCGTCCCGCCCTTCTTCTGCCGGCAGGAAAGTACGACCATCACCATTTTCGCGTCGGGGAAGCACAGTTGCCGTTCGTAGCCCGCTTGTTGGATGGTACCGGAGTCGGCGAGCGTCCAGTCGGCGTTGGCTTTCGTCCGGGTGAAAACGAGATACTCCAGGTGTTCGCCATCCAGGTCGGGGCTGGCGGTAATGGTGCAGGCCTGGTGGCCGGAGGTAAAAGCCCCGATGACGTGGTTAAACGTTTTGGAACCGGGGAAGTATGGCTCCCCGCGGGCCGGGTTGCCCTGCGCCGGCAACAAAAACGGCAGGGCCAGCAACGGCAGACAAAGCAGACGTTGAAAAACAAGTTTTCTCATAAGATGAAGTTTTGCGCATGAGGGATGCTCCGATTATATTT
>JAKLJF010000070.1:0-9018 GCA_023151335.1 Thermoanaerobaculia bacterium
AAGATCAGGCTGCCGATGCGCACCATCGTGCTGCCCTCTTCCACGGCTACGGACCAATCGCCCGACATGCCCATGGAAATTTCTTTAAACCAGGGCGCATCCGCGAAACAGGCGGCTTTGAGGGTTTGAAATATGCCCCGCAAGCGGCGGAATTCTGCCCGCACACGGGAAACATCCTCCGTAAAAGAGGCCATGCCCATGACTCCGCAAATACGGATGGCTGTCATGGCACAGTATTCAGGGCTTTCGAGCAAGGTTCTGGCTTCCTGCTCGTCGAGCCCGAACTTGGTCTCTTCTTCGGCAATGTGAAATTGCAACAAACAATCGATAACCCGCCCGGCTTTACGGGCCTGCTTTTCAATTTCCTGCAATAAACGCAAACTATCCACCGATTGGATCATCCGGACAAAAGGGGCAATGTATTTTACTTTATTGGTCTGCAAATGCCCGATGAGGTGCCATTCAATGTCTTTAGGCAGCGTTTCGTATTTAGCGACCATCTCTTGTACTTTGTTTTCTCCGAATATCCGCTGCCCCTGATGGTACAGATCGAGAATACGCTCCGGTGGATGCGTTTTTGATACCGCGATCAGGGTAACATTGCGGGCAGACAGTTCTTTTACAAGAGATTGGTACACGGTAATTTAAAAATTTTATCGCCTCAAAAGTAGGGAACCGGTTCCATTAGCCAATCCAATATTTTAACGGACAAGTTTCAGGCCGATACCCTACCTTCGCGCTTCCCGAATTGCCTTTTTTATAATCTGTTATTTATTCCACCTGAATGTTTCATTTTGCCCCGATGCCTTACAAACAATTTTCCTCCCGTGATGTACTCCTGCTTTCGCAAAACCGGTTTAGGAGCATTTGCCGCCCTGTTTTTGTGTTTCAGCCAAAAACTCGTCGCCCAAACCTGCCCCATACTTAATCCAGACGCTACCCTCACATCCGACAGTTGCACTTCCGGCATCGCGCCCTGCGTTTTGTGTCCGGGCGATCCATTCACCCTGAACGTCACTGGTCAGGGGCTTCAGCCGGGTTCCTGTGTGAATTGGTATTACGGAACCACCGACACCTTCAATCCCTACAATGGACAGGGCCTTCTGCTGGGATGTTCGAAAGTGATCGCACAAGCACCCAACCCCTGTAATGAATGCCCCAATATACTCGGCATACTCGTGGATGCCTGCGGGACGGAAGAGAACAATGAAATCCTGTTTTTATGGTCGGGCAGCGGGTTCGCCGTAGACAGCGCCACACTCGATTTCGACGCGGCCAATAACGGCCCCATTCCCGCCGACGCGGATATTGGCGCCGGGTGCAGCTGGCAGGCGCCCGATTCCATTGCCCTGGCCACCGTGCAGGCCATTTGTCCCGATGCATATATTGTCGGCGCCGGGCCGGGCGAAACAGTGCCGGCAGGCGTACCGGTAGTGGTATTCACCAGCGCGGGATTCGACTTTAGTTATACATTCAATGGCAGCTGCCCGCTGGCGCCCGTCATTTACGTGATGCAGAACGGCTGTACCCGGACGATCGGCGCATTTTCCAACGGCACCAGCAACGGGGCGCGGCAAACGGCTTTCGCCCTGAACTGCGGCTGCAACTGGACCACCAATTACACTTGTAATTCACTTATCGGCGGCGACGGGGCATTTGTGGTTGACGGGGGAAATCCGCCCATTGACTACGGCAACGCGGGATGCAATTTTCCGGTAATACCGGGCGCCGATACCAGCGCAGCCGTTTTTGTCATCGCGGCTTTTACCGATACGATTCTTCCGGCCTTGTGCAACAACGGCCCATACTGGATCGTAGGCGTGGCAGACAGCCTGCCCGACACCTGTGCGCAAATACGGAGCAATTACCTGCCATTCGATGTAATTTGTCCAACGCCGGTTTTAAGTCAGGCCAATGTGTGCCAAAACAGCGGCGTTTTTGACCTGACCCAACTCGCAGACCCCTTGCTGCCCGACGGTGTATGGTCGGGGCCCGGGGTGAACGCCGCGGTTTTCGATCCCGCCGGTCTGAGCGGTCCGCAGGTGCTGACTTTCACCCCCTCGGTGGATTGTGGCGTTCCGGCCACTACGACTATTACGGTGCTGGTTCCGCAATCGGCGCAATTGAGCCTGGCAGGCCCCGATACGATCTGTGCCGGGCTGGCGAATTCTTTTTCCATCGACGTCTCCGACGGACGTGTTCCTTTTACGTTTATCTACTCCATCAACGGACAACAGCAGCCGCCTGTAACAGGAAACACAGACCCATTTTCGTTCTTCATACCACCTTTCAGTACTGCTGGCAGCGTGGCGATACAACTGGATTCCATTTTCACAGATGGCTGTTCCGGCACAGTTTCCGGCGCCGATACCATCGTTATTTTGCCGGCGCCCGAGGCGAGTATCGTATCGGATACCATTACCTTGTGCAACGGGCAGACGGATACGGTGTTGATAAACCTGAGCGGCCCCGGACCGTATACCTTCCAATACGCGATCAACAACAACCCGCAACCGCCTGTTGTAACGCCGGATACCTTGTATAAAATTCCGGTGACCGCCACGACCGGATTAACGGTATTTTCCCTCGTCAGTGTGCGCGGCGGCGGTTGCAACGGCACGGTCAGGGGGAGATATGGTATTTCCGTGGCGCCAATACCCACGGCCACGCTTTCGGGCGACACGACTATTTGCTCCGGCGAGTTGACGCCCCTGACGATCAATTTTACGGGCTCCGGGCCTTTTATCGTGGAGTACACGGCCAACGGCGCACCGCAAAAACCGGATACATCGTTTTTCAACCCAAGAGTTTTATTGGTTAACCCCAATATTCCAACCTTTTATAAAATAACCGGCGTAGCTGCCAGGGGTTGCCCCGGAACGGTTTCCGGGCAGGCAACCGTCAATGTGTTACCGCCGTTTTCGGCCAGCATTTCAGGCGGCGGACAAATCTGCCAGAACGGCACCGGCACAACCATCACGGTAACTTTCGCCGGGCCGGGGCCGCAATATACCTTTGTTTATTCCGCTCAATCAGGTGGAAATCCACCGGTCATATTTCCGCCCATTACGACAACATCCAACCCGTATACTTTTACGGTAAATCCCCCGATTGGGACGATATACCGCCTGGTAAGCGTTTCAAACGGCGTTTGCAACGGTTCAATCAGCGGGCTGGCAGTAGTGGCTGTTTTTACGCCTTCAACGGCTACACTTTCAGAAGACCTGACTTTTTGCGATTCGGCGAACACCACCCTGATGGTGGATTTTACCGGCAGCGGGCCTTTTTCGCTGGTGTATACGGTGAACAACGTAACGCAACCCAGCGTAGAAACCTTTGACGACCCGTATTTTATACCGGTAAACATCACCAGCACGACAACCTATGAACTGATCAGCGTCGAATCGCCCGGTTGTGTCGGCTCGATCACCGGAAACCCGGACGCTACCGTTACGATCAACTACGCGCCCTCGTATGCTAACCTGATTTCCAATTGCAACTTACAAACGGGCACGTATACGATCGAGTTTGATGCGGTGAACGCCGCCCTACCCCTGACGGTGATAAATGGCAATGGCTCTTTTTCAGGCGCCCATTTTACAAGCGCCCCTATTCCGATGATACAGCCGTACAACATCGTTTTCCGCGATGCAAACAACTGCGGCGACATCACGATTGCCGGCCCGTCTACCTGTAATTGCATTTCAAACGCGGGCACGATGAACCTCAATCCGGTAAGCGCTTGCGTCGGCTCAACCCTCACTTTGACGCATAACGGAGACCAGTCACTCGATTCAGACGACTTGCTGCGCTTTATCCTGCACACCAGCCCGGCGCTTCCGGTGGGCCAGATATTGGCCTGGAGCCCCACGCCTTCCTTCGTTTTTGGCCCGGGCATGCAAACAAACGTCACCTATTACGTTTCTGCCGTGGCAGGTAGTCCGGACGGGAATGGAAACATAGACCTGAACGAGCTTTGCGCATCCGTATCGGAGGGAACGCCGGTCGTTTTTTACGACCTGCCGCTGGGGCGAATTGATTCGATCGGGCCGGTATGCCCCTCAGATACCGTATTGATACCGGTTACTCTTTCCGGCGCCCCCCCGTTTTCTTTTACGTACGCCATCAACGGTGTCGCGCAACTTCCCGTTGTGAATGTGGCCACCACCGTTTATCAACTGTCCGTTCCGGTCGGCGGCCCCACATTGGTCGCGCTGGGGCCGGTGAACGATTTGTTTTGCGCCAACAATACTGTCGATTCATTCGCGGTGGAGTTGGTTCCTTCCCCACAGGTGAGCAACCTTACCCTCGTTTGCGATTTTGCCACCCAAACCTATACAGTGGAGTTTGACGTGAGCGGTAAAGCGCCTTTTTTCACTTCCGGGAACGCGGGCTTCTTCAACGGAAACCATTTTACCAGCCTGCCCATCAGCACCAGCCTGCCCTACTCCATTGCCGTGACAGATGCCAACTACTGTGGTCAAACGAACGTGAGCGGCGTATCGAACTGCGTTTGTCCGACCCAGGCGGGCACCATGGTGCTTACCGCCGCGGAAGCCTGCGCCGGCACTCCCATAAGCGTAATACACCAGGGCAACCAAATGCTGGAGCCGGACGACGTGTTGGGTTTTGTACTGCATACCCTGTCGGGCAATGTATTGGGCACCGTGTTGGGGGTCCAAAACCAGCCGGTATTCAATTTTAATCCGGCCACCATGACGCCGGGAACCCAATATTACATTTCGGCGGTAGCCGGAAATGACGACGGCAGCGGGCTGGTGGATTTGAATGATCCCTGCCGCTCGGTATCGCCGGGCGTACCGGTATTGTGGTACGCGGCGCCGACGGCCACGATCAACGCCAGTTTTGATATTTGTCCGGGTGGCAATGTAAAAATCCCCGTTACTTTTACCGGGCTGGCGCCGTTCAATTTTACCTACACCAACAACGGCAATCCCAATACCGTCAATGCGACGCAGGGTACGTACTCCATCAATGCGACGCTGCTGCAGTCGGCTACTTTTTTGCCGGTGTCTGTTTCGGATCAGCGTTGTCCCGGCACAGTTTCCGGACAGGCAGTAGTAACCGTACATCAGGCGCCAGCGATTGACAATATTATCGTCTCCTGCGCGCCGGACAATGAATCCTATACGGTCGAGTTCGATGTATTGAACGCCGATTTTACCACGCTGATGGTTTCCGGCAGTGTGACCGGTAATTTTGACCCGAATACGGGCCATTTTACCAGTAATCCCATTCCCGCCCAAACCGGATATGCGGCCATCGTTTCCGACGCCTGGAATTGCGGACTGGATTCGATCAGCGGGGGAGCCAATTGCGCCTGCGTCACAAGCGCCGGCCTGATGAATCAGACGCCGTTGAATTTGTGTTATGGAGATACGGCAGTCGCCCCACCGTCAAACAATATCTTTCTGGGCGCCGGCGATACGCTGCTGTATGCACTGGTAACCACCCCGGCGCCGAACACCTGGACGATCGTGGCAACCGGAAATTCGCCCGTTTTCCCATTTAACCCGGCTTTGATAGTTCCCGGACAAACCTATTATATTGTGGCTTTAGCCGGGAACAAGACCCCCGCGGGGGTGGACCTGACCGACAAATGTTTCAATTATACGCTGGGGCCCACTGTAAAATGGCAGCCGGAAGCCACGGCTGTCCTGGGCGCCGATATGGATCTGTGCCGGGGCGATACTGCCACGTTGGTCGTATCCCTTTCGGGCAACGGCCCCTTCAGTTTCGTATATTCGGCGGGCGGCATCAACCAGCCGGCATTGAACACCGGCACTGCGCAATACCTGTTGCCCGTGGCGCCTGTTTCAAATACGCTATACACCCTGAGCAGCCTGACGGCCAACGGTTGCCCGGGCAACGTTTCAGGTACAGCACAAGTGACGGTGTACCCCAAACCTCAGATACTGAATGTGATGCAGGATTGCGACCTGACAACTGAAACGCTTACGCTGCGTTTTCAAATTGGCAATGGCCCCGCCCCTAACGGCCCCTATACCGTGAGTGGAATAGCCGGAGTGCTGACAGACACCACTTTCGTATCACAGCCCATTCCAAGCGGGCAGGTCTACAATATTGTTGTTTCTACGCCGGAGGGTTGTACCGCTATCCTGAGCGGAACGGCCAATTGTATTTGCGCAACCAACGCCGGCACCCTGTCGCCTGCAGGCCCGGTGAATGTTTGTTTGCCCGGCGATGCCGTTTTACAATCCAATAACGATGCCGTACTGGAGAGCGGCGACGCCCTGCAATATATTTTATACGAAAATGCCGCGATCCTGCCGGCAGGAATTCTGGCAACAAGTAACACGCCTCAATTCCCCTTTCAGGCCGGTATGACGACAGGCCAGACGTATTTTATCTCCGCGATTGCCGGCAATACCCTGCCTGGCGGCGGTATCGATCCTACCGATCCCTGTTTATCCGTTTCTCCCGGTATCCCGGTCATTTTCCGGGAACAACCGACAGCCACGCTGGCCGGCGATACGACCGTATGCACCGGCGGCAACGTCCGGTTCCGGATACGGTTCACCGGGACTTCGCCCTTTAAGTTCGTTTATGCGATCAACAATAACCCGCAAACGGCCATTGCCGCTCCGCAAAATACCTTTACCATCACGTCCAACAATGTACAACAGAATCAGGTGTTTACGCTGATCTCCATGGAGGACGAATACTGTACAGGGGTAGTGAGCGGCTCTTACACGGTTAGCATTCAGCAGGGGCCTGCCGCCACGATCCTGTCGGACACTACGATATGTCCCGGTTCGGAAGCCGTGCTGGCGCTGCAACTCAGCGGCGCCGACACCTTCGATGTAACGGTAAATGGCGGCCTGAACCCCATTCAGTTAACCGGCGTACAGAGCGGCGCCACGTTCACGGTACAACCGGCCGGCACGACGAATTACACCATTGGCGCCCTGACGGCTTACGGCAATTTGTGTCCGGCAAAACCCGCCGTGGGGGCCACTGTAACGATCGCCCCGGTATTGACTGTCAATGCCACTTTATCGGATTACGGCGGCGGATTTAACGTCAGTTGTCCCGGCGAAAACGACGGTTCTATTACCCTGACCCCCTCCGGCGGCATTGCCCCGGTGAAGGCAACATGGAGCAATGGCGGCAATTCGTTTTCGATCAAAAACCTGGCCGCGGGGGTATATTCCGTGACGCTCACGGATAATATCGGTTGCCAGATCCAGGATTCCTTTTTGCTGACGGCTTCGCCCGGCCCGGAAATCATCGCCGTAGCAGAAGCGCCCGTGTGTTATGGCGAACGGTCGGGCTCGATCACCGTTCAACAGGTGAACGGGGGCGTGGGGCCCTACACCCTTTCGCTGAACAACCAACCGGGCCAAACGGCAAACACATTCCCATTCGTATTACCCAACCTCGCCGCCGGTGCGTACCAACTGACCGTGGGCGACGTCAACGGCTGCGAATCAAGCCTCAACCTGTCTTTGTACGACCCGCCACAGTTAATTGTCAGCCTGGGGCCGGACACGAGTATCTATTTTGGCGACAGTATCCTGATCGAAGCCCTGGTGAACAGCCCGGCCGTCGATTCTTTTGCCTGGTCTCCGCTTGCCGGACTGAAAACCCCGGATGCGCTGCTCACCGAAGCCAAGCCCGCGCAATCCACCCTCTACAAAATTTGGGTACGGGATACCGCCGGCTGCCGGGCCGAAGCCGACATCCTGATCGCCGTATCGCGGGAAAAGCGGGTCTTTATCCCCAATGCTTTCCAGCCTTCCTCCGCAAATGGCAACGGCACCCTGACGGTGTACGCAGGCCCGGAGGTGAAACGGGTGCGGTCTTTCCGGGTGTATGACCGTTGGGGCGAGTGCGTCTTTGAAAAACCCGACCTGATCCCTAACCAACCCGCCGAAGGCTGGGACGGGCGCTGGCGCGGAAAAGACGTACCGCCGGGCGTTTACCTGTACGTGGCCGAACTGGAGTATTTTGACGGCGGTACGGAAGTGGTATCGGGGGATGTGACGGTGGTGCGATAGTTGGAATTGATAGGCTTCCTGCCGTCGTCAGTCGAAGGAAGTCGCAGAATCTTCGAGGGAGGTTATTACGGCCACAGGTTTTAGCATACTTTTGCGGCGCTTTTCATGGAGCATTAAACCAGTCATTCATACGACCTGTAAATGGAGGAGAAACAAAGTAATGTTAATACCATAATTGGCCTGGGGCTGATCTTTTTGTTGTTGTACTTGTGGATGCAATATTCGGCGCCGCCGGCCAAAACGGATCAAAACACCGGTCAGCCTGCACAACCTATTGAAAACAAGCAGGATACGCCAGCAACAACGGCGCCACAGCAACAAGCCCCCGCGGCGATCAGCGATTCGGCAAAGTTATCGGCGCTTGCCGCCTCCTACGGCGCATTTGCGCCCGCGGCTGTTGGACAGGAACAAACGGCAACGCTGGAAAACGAGCTGCTGCGTGTAACTTTTACCAACAAAGGCGGACGGATAAAGGAGGTTTTTCTCAAAAAGTTCGATAAAATCAGTGTCGACAGCACGGGCAGGGACGTAAAAAACCCGCTCCGTTTGCTGGAAGACAGTAAAAACCGGTTTGAATACCTCATTCCCGCGGCGAATACGCCTGCCGGGGTGAACAGCGCCGACCTGTATTTTACCATCAGCAAAACAGATAATACGCTCACTTTCCGGGCGCCCACCAGCAACGGCGGCTACCTGGAACAAAGCTATACCCTCAGCCCGGACAATTACCAACTGAATTACCAGATCACGGCCAGTAACCTCCAGCAGGCGCTTGCGCCCGGACAGAACTTTCTACGGCTCAACTGGGTAAACCATCTCGACAAACTGGAGCGCAACCAGGAATACGAGCGCACCATGTCGTCCGTTTATTTTAAACCCAACGATGCAGACCCGGATTACTGCGACTGCCGGAGCGACGACAAAGAAAGTCTGGGCGAACAGCCGGTAAAATGGTTCAGCCATTCCAACCAGTTTT
>JAKLJF010000070.1:9028-13092 GCA_023151335.1 Thermoanaerobaculia bacterium
CGAATTTACCGGCGAAACCGTCATGCTGACGGATGCCGACAAGGATCTCAAAATACTGCGCTCTTCTGCCATCGTGCCCCTGGAAAATGGCAGGGTCAACATGACCATTTACAGCGGCCCGAACGAATTCGACCGGCTGCGCGCTTACGGCATTGCATTGGAGGACATTATTCCTTTTGGGGCCAGTATCTTCGGAGCCATCAACCGCTGGGTGATGCAGCCGATGTTCCAGTTTTTATCCACCTTTATCGGCAGCGCGGGCATCGTCATTCTGGCGCTGACCCTGGTGGTAAAACTGCTCTTATACCCGCTCACCTACCGGATGGTGCACAGCCAGGCTAAAATGTCGGCACTGAAGCCCAAAATTGACGAATTGCGGAAAAAGTTCGGCGGCGACCAGCAGGCTATGTCGGTGGAAACCATGAAACTGTACAGCGAGCACCACGTCAACCCCCTCGGCGGTTGTTTGCCCATTTTACTGCAGATGCCAATCTGGTTTGCCCTGTACCGGTTTTTCCCCGCTGCCATTGAATTCCGGCAGGCCGGATTCCTTTGGGCCAGCGACTTGTCGAGCTACGACGTCGCATTCCACCTGCCCACTTACGTCATGGGCTTCGGCAACCACATCAGCGCCTTCACGCTGATCTGGGTGGTTACCACGCTGTGGTACACCTGGTACTCCATGAAACAAATGGATGCCAACGCCATGGCGGCCAACGACCAGATGAAGGTGATGAAGTACATGCAATACGGCATGCCCGTCATCTTTATGTTCTTCTTTAACAGCTTTGCCTCCGGACTCACGTTGTACCTCTGTTTCAGCAATATCCTGAACATAGGCCAAACGGTGGTCACCAAACAGTTCCTGATCGACCATGAGAAGATCAAGGCGCAACTGGAAGCCAACAAAAATAAGCCGAAAAAAGCAGGCGGCTGGCGCGAACGTTTCGAAGCGGCGATGAAGGAGCAACAGCGGGTACAAGAGGAGCGGTCGAAGAAAGGCCGGTCGAAGTAATTTTTTTTGGATGCAAATGATTAATTTGCTGTCAGATACCGTCACCAAACCTACTCCAGGCATGCTCAAGGCCATGTGGGCCGCCGAGGTGGGCGACGATGTATTCCGGGAAGACCCCAGTGTGAATGCGCTGGAAGAAAAATGCGCGGCTCTTTTCGGTCACGAAGCCGCGTTGTTCTGCCCCAGCGGCACCATGACCAACCAGATCGCCCTGAAAGTGCACACCAGGCCGCTGGATGAGGTGATCTGCGACGAGATGAGCCACATATACCAGTATGAAGTGGGTGGTTATGCCTTTAACAGCGGAATCGGCGTGAATCTGATCCGCACCCCAAACGGCATACTGGAGGCCGCAATGGTGGAAGCCGCCATCAAGCCCCGCTACGACTGGCTGCCTAAAAGCAGCCTCGTAGTGATCGAAAACACTTGCAACAAAGGCGGAGGCAGCCTGTACAACATGGCTGGCATCCGCGCTATCCGTTCCGTGTGCGGTAAACACAACTTAGCCCTGCACCTCGACGGCGCCAGGATTTTTAATGCGCTCATCAAAACCGGCGACACGCCGGCAGCCGTTGGCGCCGAAGTGGACAGCATTTCCATCTGCCTGTCCAAAGGCCTGGGAGCGCCGGTCGGCTCCGTGTTAACTGGCAGTCAGCCCTTTATAGCCGAAGCCCGGCGGGTGCGCAAAGTGATGGGCGGCGGCATGCGCCAGGCCGGTTACCTGGCAGCAGCAGGTATTTATGCGCTCGACCACCAGGTAGAACGCCTCAGGGAAGACCATGAGCACGCCCGCCGGCTCGCTGCCGCACTGGCCGAACTACCCTACGTGGCCAATATACTGCCTGTGCAGACCAATATTGTCATCTTCGATCTGACGCCGCCACTTACTCCGCCCATTTTTCTCGATTATTTGTCCAAAAACGGTGTAAAGGCCTCCGCTTTCGGGCCCCGGACCATCCGCTTTGTAACCCATCTCGACATAAGCCCCGGGATGATCGGCCAGACTATCGATATTTTAAGGAAATACCCATCCTGACGCTTATGCATTCCTATCCTGTTATTTCCAAACCCGGCCCCGAAGAATACCCCGGTTGGGCTGCCTATGAAATTGACCTGGCGCCATATAACGACCTGCTTTTCGGGCTGCAGGATTCCTTTGCACAACATATCAAATTGCTGGAAAACCTGAGCGCGGCAGACCTGACTTACCGATACGCCCCTGAAAAATGGAGCATTAAACAAATGTGGCAACACGTCATGGACGTAGAGCGGGTATTCACCTACCGCGCCCTGCGTTACGCCCGGCAGGATGAAACGGTACTGAGCGGTTTCGATCAGAACAAATATGCCGACGTGAGTCGCGCCGATGAACGCCAATGGACCGACATGCTCCGGGAATACACGGCTATCCGAAGCGCGGCCATAGAATTGTTCAAAAGTTTTACGCCGGAAATGTTTTTGCACCGCGGCACTGCCGGTAAATCCACCATGACGGTGCGCTCAGTAGGTTACCTGGCTATCGGCCATCCTGTACATCACGTCAATATAATCCGGGAAAGATACCTGTCGCGTTGACACCATTTTTAAGAAAAGCGCCCTGAAAACGTTAAGAATGCCCGCTTACGCGGAACAAAATTGGAAAATTGCCGGCCTGCCGTTTAACTTTACCGCATTATCCCTTCGGTTCAGCAACTTTTTACCATGGAAAACGGCACTTCAACCCAATCTGCGGAAACTTCTTCCTACCCGTTCAAATGGCTGCTGCCAATAATCGCAGCGCTCGGCATTGGTATCGCGGCATACTGGTTCTATTTTCGTGAAACAACCCCGGAAGAAACCCGCTTTGCCTTCGCCATTGACCATTATTTTAACGACCCGAAAGTATTTTTCGGCGGAAAAGGCCTCCGGTATGAAATCGTACGCAGCGATACGCGGATGCTGCGGCTCACCCTGCCGGAGCAGAGCCTCGAACCGCCCAAATACCTGCTCGTGGAAGACGGCGAACTCGATTATCTGGGCTTCGTAAAAGCCGGCCAATTGTTCATCCCCCTGGAATTGTATCAAATACACAACCTCCGGCCCGGCGCCCAGGAAGGGCCTGTCTCGGATTGCAAAACTTATATCGAAGTAAATGCCACGACAGACACCATCCTGGTGATGGTAGATGATCAATATTTGCTTCGGGGTAAAAAGGTGGGTAAAGGGATGTACGTTATTCCGTTTTGCGAAACAAGCAGGAATCATACCTTCCGTCTGGTCGGGCGCCAACAGGATGTAGCGGCTAAAAACCTGGCGCCTGCTACCTTCTCCATTGGAGGCTCCTCCGGGCAAATGGCCATCGCGGATAATTCCAAAGGACGGCTGCGGTATTCGGGCGATACCATACGCAACGCACTGACCCCTGCTATGTACAGTAATACGGGCAAACCCGGCGTATCACTCATGCAGAAGACGGAAGAGATCCGCTATACCAGGGTCACTGTTGCGTTGCCGCGCCGGCTGGAATCGCCCTGGGTGTATCTGAATGACAAACGCCTGCGGGATTTTAACCTGAACTCAAGCGGAAGCAGGATTACTTTCACCATACCCCAAAGCAACAAACCGGTCACCGTACGCGCCGGCGACCGCAATTGTGAATGTACGGCAAGCGGGTATCCCCTGCACAGTTCTCTCGAACTGGCCGCCTACTGCGATTGCCGGGATTACCAGGTAACCGTGAACCTCGACCCCGGGCTGGATCGCTACCGCAACAAAATCAGAATTTACATCAACGGCCAACTAAGCGACCTGGACATCCCACCTATGGGGCAGCCATTTACTTTTCCCGTACGGAAAACCGGACAGGATCAGCAGGTGGCGCTGAAATTGCTCCTCGTAGACGACACCGGAAGGTCAGGGCTCATAGACGTGTGCAACTTTTCCGTACCCGCCGAAGCGACAACCGTAAACCTCAACCCCGAATGCCATTGCGCAGAATGCCCGCCGAATATTAAGGTCTCCGGATGATTTGTTGATTTGTTGATTTGTTGATTTGAGGGCCCTGCGTTTT
>JAKLJF010000710.1:0-324 GCA_023151335.1 Thermoanaerobaculia bacterium
TGTGTTTGAAAGTCGCAGCCGTGAACAAAGTGACCCACAGGAGAAAGATTTTATGGATATTGTTTGGGAGGAAGGCCGATTCCAGAAATATTAAGAATACATACAATAATAGAATACAGGTGATGATATCGGTATCTGTTCCATTGATCGCATCAAATGCCTGATGTGCAAATAATATGAACAAACAGCAGTTTAGTGTAAACCAGAACCAGTTTTTTGTCTGTATTCCTGTATGCAGGTTTATCAGCAGCCTTGCGTTAAAGATGAAAAAGAAAACACTGAGCACCGGAAACAAGACCCTGTCTTCTGAAAGAAAATTGGAGA
>JAKLJF010000710.1:334-3240 GCA_023151335.1 Thermoanaerobaculia bacterium
ACAATAAAGAAGTGAGAATTAAACGCCAGCCTGCCGAAGAGGTTGCCCAAACCCGGCACAACCGCGTATTCTTTAATCCAGATAATGGATTGGGAATGATAAAACCAGGTATCCGATTCGCCAATTTCCATATAAACCGCCGTCAGGGCGCTCAATAAAAACAAGACGATAAAAGCGATCTTCAGCGGCAGCCCGAAGGATGCCCAACCATGTTGGAGATATTTAAAGATAGGAACAACATCAGACCGGTATTTTATGGTCAGGCCAATACCGGTTATCAGAAATGCAGATGTTGTAATATGATTGATGGGCGCAAACAGGGAAATACCACTGAGAAAAGTCGTGATCAATACAAACCCCAGTAAAATAGTATGATCGGGAGCAAATTCAGCAAGTGCCGCCCTTTTTTGTTCTTTCACAACGGCAGAAACTATGCGCAGCCCCATTAATCCAAAGACCAATGACAGCCAGCCGATGCAAATCCAGGAAAGTAACAATGCCAGCATAATCAGCGTTAAAAATTGAAGCGCACCCAATCGACTGCGGCGGCATCAAATGGTGATTTTTTTTCCTGTTTTACTATAAAATAAATGTCGTGAAAGGAGTCGTCATTTGGCCAACTGGTCTGATCTACTGACAGGGGGATGTCCGAAAAAGTGATTGGTCCTGGATTATTGCTGGCAGGCGTATGAGTTGAGCCGAGTAGGCGACCATCGGGGCCGTCGAGGCGGAGTTCGATAGTGCTGGCATTATTGTATGGAATGTGCAGCCGGAGAGTAACCGAAATTATCCCGCGCAGATCTATTTGTTTAAAACCAAAGAAATATTGGTCTTTCAGCCCGCATAGTGCCGGCGAGTCGGACCCGGGCAAACGTTTGACGCGGGCGCTCGGGGATATGTGGTCGGCTTGTTCGGCATGTTGCAGGTTGGGGCGAAGCGCGATGGTTTCGCTGGCGGTACGCGTTGCCGGGGAAGAGGTGTTGTTAGCGGTGTAAGCAGCGTGAAAAATATATGTCCCAGGGGCATTTGGAAGCCCCCCTTTATCAGATGGGGGAGCAGCCAGTGAATAGGCTCCCTGCAGCGGTAGCGCCCTATTGGCAGGATCGGACAGCGATAAGATCCAGCGCACCATTTCCCTTGCTTCCTGCTCTTTGAGTTGGGGGTGGGCGCTCATAGCCCGGTCGCCCCATACGCCGGAACCGCCCTTTATGACTTTGCTGACCAAACGGGGAATAGCTGTTTTATCGCTGTCATATCGCGCTGCAATCGATTGATAAGCAGGGCCATTTATCTGGCGTTCCGCGTCGTGACAGGCTTTGCAATCCGAGGAGTTGACGAGGTTTTCGCCGCGTTGTAACGCTGTTTTATTTTGGCCGTCGGGCCGTTGCTGTTTCTTTCTGCCCGGATGGAAGGGTGCGGGGGTGTAACTGATCCGCGCAGCAACGGCACTTGCCGGAATGCCGCCATCTTCCAGCGAGCCGGCCTGAGGGTCAGTGACCATGATCTTATAGTTAAGCAATTCCCCCGGACGATAGAAACTGCGGTTTCTTTTCCCAAAATTCCAATGAACAACAGGTGAGGAAACAGCCGCTGTATCCCGGCCGTTGCCCCGCCGGTAGTCGATACGGCTCAGGCAGGCATCCGGGTTTGGGTCAAACCATTTGGTGCCGTATTCAAGCACCCAAAGCGAACCGTTTTTGTCAAACATCATATCGATCGGTCTGGACAGGGGCACCGATTCGGCCAGTGGCGCCAGCCGTATCAGCCGGCCCGCTGAGTCGAGCGCAACGGCTACCATCCAGTTGCGCATCCAGTCGTAAATGATCACATTGCCGTCGAACTCGTCGGGAAAGCGGGAAGCGGCCGGGTATTGATCGCTGTAGTACACCGGGCCGGCCATAGCGCAGCTGGCGCCGTTGGCCAGGGAGGGGAATTCGGGCGAACTGGCATAAGGGTACCAGATCAGGGCAGGCTGGGCGGGCGGAAGGTTTTTGATGCCGGTATTCCGGGGGGAGTCGTTAAAGGGGTGTTGCGGATCGAATGCCGGCCCTGTTTTTTTTCGTTCAAAATCGTAATCGCGATAAGCCTTGTTGTTCCCGATAAAATAAGGCCAGCCGAAGAAACCGGGGCCTGGCGCGCAGTTTATTTCGTCGAATCCTTCGGGGCCACGCGTGCTGTCGGGCAAGCCTGCCTGCGGGCCCGGATCTCCCCAAAACAGAAAATTCCGGCGGCTGTCTATGGACAGGCGAAAGGGGTTGCGGCAGCCCATGACATAAATTTCCGGCCTGCCAGCCGAACGGTTTCTAAATCCTGGGAGTCTGATGGGCGCGGCAGGTCCATGCACCGGCAAAACATGGGTTTGGCCATGCGGCACAAAACCGGTCCAGAGCGGGTTTTCCTGCATCATTTGGGTGAAGGGGGATACCACTATGTCCTGCTCTGCAAACAGGTTCCCTGCCGGGCACAGGTATGATCCGTCGGGTAGGGGTTTGATGCGCAGGATTTTGCCTCTCAAATCCATTGAATTGGCCGCTGACCGCTGCGCGTCGCCGATATCATGTCCCGGGCGTTCATCGATAGGGGCGAACCCTTCGGATTCGCTGAAGTCGGAATTGTCGCCGGCAGAGAGATACAGACAGCCCTGCGCATCGAATTTGACGCAGCCGGCGTAATGACAACATTCATCCCGCTGAATGCCTATTTCCAGCAGCATGGTTTCCGTTTCGGTGTATAATGAATCGCCCGTGAAAACGAAACGCGACAGTCGATTGACTTCCTTTTTACCCGGTTCGGAATAATACAGATAAATCCAGTGATTTTTTTCCCAATTCGGGTCGAGCGCCATGCCGAGCAAGCCAAGTTCATTGATGACAAAAACGGGCAGGCGGGCAACAGTACTGAGTGTT
>JAKLJF010000711.1 GCA_023151335.1 Thermoanaerobaculia bacterium
GGCAATGTCTGTGTTGTTCAGTCCGTCTGACAGACGGACTTACCGCACTACCCTAAACCCCAAATTACAATCCCGTGCATCCGCGAACCGGCTGCTCCGGTTGCTCAACCGGCAGTGTGTGGGATTGTTGCTCCAGGAGCCGCCGCGCACGGCGCGCACCGTTCCGCCCAGCGGTCCGGACGGATTCAGTGCCTCCCTGCTTTGAGCGTAGTAGCCGGCCGCGTACCAGTCGTGGCACCATTCCCACACGTTCCCGCTGCAATCGTGCAACCCAAGCGCATTGGCCTTCTTCTGTCCCACGGGATGCGCGCCCCGGCGGGCGTTGCCGGCATACCAGGCAACTTCGTGTAAGTTGTGGCTCCCGGAAAAAACGTACGGCTTTCGCGCCTGTCCGCCCCCTGCGGCATATTCCCACTCGGCCTCGGTGGGCAGGCGGTAGCCGCCCGCAGACAGATCGGCGGCCACGGAATCGGGGAAAAAAGTGTATACCGGCCGAAAACCCTGTTTTTCACTGAGCCAGTTGCAATACCGCGCGGCATCATTCCAACTGACGTGCATGACCGGATAATAGTCCAAACCGGCCGGGCGCCAGACGCCTTTTTCATCGCAGCGCCAGTCGACACCGGCTTTCTGGTTCCAGCCGAGAGGTGTCCACACGTAGCTGCCGGCGCCCCGCTCGGCGTCGGTGCGGTAGCCGGTGGCTTTTACAAAGGTGTCGAACTGCGCCAGGGTGGTTTCCGTTTTGGCCATATAAAAATCCCGCAGCGTCACCCGGCGCACGGGGCCTTCGTCGGCATCGCCGAGAGAATCGCCGGGGTAAAAGGGGCCGCCTTTCACCGGCATCATTTCAGGGAACGAGCGACCATCCGGCCATGAAAAGGCTATCCAACTTAAGACGAGCAAACAGTTATACATACTGCTAATTTTCATATTTTTACCACGAGGGTAAAGAAAGCTAATATCTTTCATTGCCGGGCGAGCTGATGCGTGGGATTTCAAATGCCTGAAGTGGTCAATTTCTCCTATTTTAACCGGAAGGGTTGGTCGTATGGTGTCAAGACCTTTACCTTGGTTTGGTCAAAATTAAAGTTTCGACGCGGCAATGTCCACGCTCTCTGCTTTTCCGGCGCACTGTTCCGCCAAACGCGCACTCCTGAGCGCCCTGTGGTATTTCGAGATATTTCAGTATCCGCTGACGGCCGCAGAGCTTTTTGCATACGCCAATTGTATCGGAGAAACGCCTGAGGAGCTGGCCGAAAAACTGGAGGAATTGGTTCAGGAAGGTTTTATTTATCAATTTGGAGCGTACTATCAGTCCGTAAACGACGCCGGTTGGGTGCCCCGGCGGCTCGACTATAACCGCCGCGCCGCCCGGTATTTATCCGTTGCCCGGCGCATGGCCCGGCTGATGGGCGCTTTCCCGTTTATCCGGGCGGTATTCGTGTCCGGTTCTTTGTCCAAAAACTGCATGGCGCCCGATGGCGATATCGACTATTTCCTGATCACCGAACCGGGCCGGCTTTGGCTGGCGCGCACCCTGCTGGTGGTTTTTAAAAAGCTGTTCCTGTTCAATTCGCATAAGTACTTCTGTGTCAATTATTTTATCGACACCGAACATTTGGAAATTGAAGATAAAAACCAGTTCACGGCGACTGAAACCATGACCCTGCTGCCGCTTTATGGCCGGGAGTGGAGCGAACGTTTTACGGCTGCCAATGGCTGGGTAAAGCACTATTTGCCCAATCTGCCCTGGCGTACTGCCGGGACGATACCGGCGCATCAATCCGGTGTGTTTAAAAAGATGGCAGAACGGGCATTAAATGGCCGTTTGGGGGCCTGGCTCGATACACAGGTCATGCGCCTGACAGTGGCCTACTGGCGGCGCAAGTTCCGGCATTTCGACGAAAAAACTTTCGACAACGCCCTTCGCTCGCGGCGTCATGTATCGAAACACCACCCCCTCTACTTCCAACAGCGGGTGATGAATGCGTACACGGCACGACTGAAAGAATTGTATTGAAAACGGCATATAAAGCAGATATGTCTATTTTGTCCACAAAAAATAATATTCATGTACATCGGTGCTGCCTGCTTTTTATTCCGCAAACTCCGCCTTTTGCCCACCGCCTGCCGCGTACTGCTTACTGCCTGCTGTTTACTGCCAACTGCACTGCCTGCCCAGGAAAAACCCGCGCTCGGCTATTACCTTCCGGATATTCAATACAATCCCGGTGTCATGACTCCGGCCCGGCACCTCGGCGCCGAAGTGGGCGAGTGGCACGTTTCGCACGATCAGCTGGCCGGCTACATGCGTGAAATCGCCCGTGACAATCCGCGGATAAAGTTGCAGGAATACGGCCGTTCGCACGAAAACCGGCCCCTGCTTTGCCTGACGATCACGGCGCCGGAAAACCACGCCCGGCTCAACGACATCCGCCGGCAGCGCCGCCTGCTGGCCGACCCTGCCGCCAATCCGAAACCCGATCCGGCCGCGCTGCCCGCAGTGGTCTACATGGGCTATTCCATCCACGGCAACGAAGCCAGCGGCAGTCATGCGGCCATGCTGATCGCCTATTACCTCGCCGCGGCGCAAACGCCCGGGGTGGAGCAGCTGTTGAAAAATACGGTTATTCTGTTCGATCCCTGTTTTAACCCCGATGGTTTGCAGCGTTTCTCCGCCTGGGTCAACAGCCGCCGGAGCCAGTCGCTGATGCCCGACCCCGCGCACGACGAGTTCAACGAACCCTGGCCAGGCGGGCGCACCAACCATTACTGGTTTGATCTCAACCGCGACTGGCTGGTGATGCAGCAACCCGAAAGCGGCGGTCGCGTGGCTATTTTTCAGGACTGGCTGCCCAATACCCTGACCGATCACCATGAAATGGGCACCAACGCCACCTTCTTTTTCCAACCGGGCGTACCCAGCCGCGTCAATCCGCTTACCCCGGCGCAAAACCAGGAACTGACGGCAAAAATTGCCCGTTACCACGCGCAATTTCTGTCGGAGAAAAAAGTGTTGTTTTACTCCGGGGAGAATTACGACGACTTTTACTACGGCAAAGGCTCGACCTATCCCGACGTCAATGGCTGCATCGGTATCCTGTTCGAACAGGCCAGCAGCCGGGGCAGCGCGCAGGAGACGGACAATGGGTTGCTGACTTTCCCGTATACCATCCGCAACCATGTGCTTACCTCCTTATCCACCCTGAAAGCCGTCGGCGAAATGCGGGCTGAACT
>JAKLJF010000712.1 GCA_023151335.1 Thermoanaerobaculia bacterium
GCTCCATTGATAAGTGTACCCCGGTGTTCCGCCGCTTACCGTGGCCGTCAGCACCCCATCCGTTTCATTCGGACAGGTCGGCGTGGCGTCGATGGCGACCAGGATGGGCGGCAATACGGTCAGTTGCACGGTATGGGTGGAATCGCAGCCATTCCGGGCGGTGAAGGTTTGGCGGAACACGCCTGAAACGCTGCGCTGCTGCCCGAAGATGAGGGCTGATTCGCCGGAACAGATCACGATGCTTTCGGCGGTGGCAAAGGTGTCTTTGGGCATTACCCGCACCAGCACCGTGGAATCGCAGCCGGTGACAGCGGAAAGGAAAAAGGTTTTTTCTTCGCCGGGTTGCAGCAGGAAGCCGTTGTAGGGTAACACATCGCCCACGCAAACCGAGGTATCCACCGTGATCTGGTAAGTGCCAACAGTGGTACCGGTCACCCGCACCGTAACCGTGGAATCGCAACCATGCACGGTTTGCAGGTCAAATCTGCGGCTGTTGTCGGGTGGAATAGTAAAGCCGAGCCAGTCGACCGTTCGGCCATAACATATCGTAGTATCTATGACATAGTTAAACGTATCGTACACGGTGAAATATACCGAATCGACGCTGTAACAGCCGTTGTTCAAACTGGCCGTAAGCGTCACAAAACCCGAAGCGGAAGGGCCGGCCTGTACGGCAGGACAGTCGGTACAACTAACCGCCTGGGCAGGTTGCCAGGCGTAAGTATCGAATCCGGTCTGGCCCAGCGCCACGGTTTCGCCCTGGCAGATCGCCTGGTCGGGACCGAGCGCCAATACGGTGCTGCTGTCGATGCCGATGACTCGGGTGTCGGTTTGCGTCAGGCCGCAGATGTCGGTGACGGTTACCGCGTAAGTGCCGGCATCGGGCGCCAGGAGGGTTTGTTGCGTGGAATTGTCCTGCCAGGCCCAGGAAATCAGGTCATTGCCCGAGGCATCGAGCAGTACCGCGGCATTGTCGCAAATGAGGGTATCGGGACCAATATTCAATACGGCGGGGTTGTAGGCGAAATAAACCGCCGCGATATTGTTGCCGAACGCACACTCACCGATATTAGTCACCGGAAAATCGTTGTCCAGGTTGAAAGGCGCCGGGCGCGAATGATTGTCGTTGAGCACCAGAAACACCGAGTCGTTGGCCACGCGGGGCAGGCGCAGGGTGAGGGTGCGGCAGCTGTCGGGCGCCAGGTCGAAGCCAAGGGGCAGCAGGCCCAGCCAGCTGGCAGCCGAGGTTTGCGGGTTGCCGCGGTAGGCTGAGACCGGCGTCTGCAGCGGCAGGGTTTTGTCGCCGTTGTTGCACACAGTTAAAGAAATATTGATCGAATCGCCTGTGCAGGCAATGGAAGGCGTGGTCAGCGCGCCGTCGGGCGCCGGGAAGGTAGGGTTGAAAAACTGGTTCAGGAAACTGTTTACCCGCAGGCTGTCGCCCACGATATGGGGGTTTTGCTGGATGCGCGGCACGCTCAGGTCTTCGTTGATATTGACATTGAAATACGCGTGCTGATTCCACACGCGACGCGAGGAAATGCCCGGCAGCCCCACGGCCTCGTAAGCCACCACGGTACCTGCGTTTGGCGTACCGTCGGTACCGCATTCGATCACGATTTCCGTTTGGCCGTCGCCGTCCACGTCGAGCACCAGCGGATTTTCGATGTGGGTGGCCGACAGGCAGTCATCCTGCCATTTTACCTGTCCGGTAGCGCCTTCGATGACCTGTAAAAAATCGACGTTGCGGTAGATCACGTCGGCGGAACCGTCGCCGCAGAAGTCGTACACGCTGGAGCAGGTGATGGAGGAAGGGTCGATGGAATTCAAGGACCACATCAATGAAAAATCATTATCGAGGGCGTATAAGGCTGGAAATCCCACAAAACTGATCTCCAGTTGGCCATCGTTGTCCAGGTCGGCAATATTGGCTCGGGAAGCGCCGTCCGGCCAGTTGATGGGCAATTGAAACTCGCGCAGGATAGCGCTGGTTTGAATATCCCAGCAATAGACGGTGTTCTGGGCGCCTTTTTTGCCCTGAACAATAGCATCCAGGTCGCCGTCGCGGTCGAAATCAGCGATACTGGTATAACCGTCGCGAAACGGCGCCGCGGCGGTCACCACGGCGGTCACTGCCCCGGTAACGAGGTTGACAGACAACACCTGGTTACCGGCCACGATCTCCAGCCCCGCGCAATCGGGGCAAAAATTATCGGGCAGGGCATCCACCGGCACGGGCATGGCAAAGGAGTAACCGCCCGTTTTGCGCGCCGGATGCTCGCCGGCCGACACCAGCGGGCCGCCGGAAGCCAGCAGGGCGCCAGTCTGGCCATTGAACACCTGGTTGCCGATATTCACTTCCGGGAGGCCGTCGTGGTCGAAGTCGGCGATATTCGGCACGGAAAAAATATAGGTGGGATCGTGACCCACCTGCACGGCACTGACGTACTGGATCGCGCCGGTATGACTGTAACAACGCAGCAGGCGGTCGTTGCCCACGATCACGAATTCGCCGAATCCGTCGTTGTCCAGGTCGGCCATGGCGGGTGCAGTACCGCCGGCCAGGGTAGTGGGGCTGTTGATCTGTAATTTCGTGGCGCCGGTAGCGCCGTCGATGATGTAAATTTCAGTGCCTTCTACCCGGTAGGTTACGATTTCGGGTATGCCGTCGCCGTCCATATCGCCGGCCACAAGGGGAGAATAGGTGCCGGTTTCAGCCTGGCCGGTCCACTGGATGCCGAGGTGGATGGTATCGCAGGAGGGCAGAAAAAAGCAATCGGCATTGCAGGTGGTATAGTAAAAATCGTCGCATTGCCCGCTGCAGGTGCAGTCCTGATCGTAGCAATCGATAAGGCCGTCGCCATCGTCGTCGATGCCATTATCGCAAATTTCCGCGATGGTTTGGGCAGATAAAACAGTGGGTAAAAGGCTTAAAAAAAGGGTAAAAAGGCAAAAAGGCAAAAATCGGGCGGACTGGCGCCGGTTAGTGTAAACAAGTTTCAACATGGGATGGGCTTGGCATTTGTTATGACCGGGCAAAAAACGGGCAATGCCGGCGTTTCTTTTGCCCGGCAAAACGATTAACGTATTATTTGAAACCAGAGAGTACGGCGGGAAAACGCGAAGAAACGGAAGGATTGGAAAAGGATTGACCGGGCAAACGTATGGAGAAAAGTTGGAATTTTAATTTTGAAAAGTGCTTACCGAAGCAGGGAAACA
>JAKLJF010000713.1 GCA_023151335.1 Thermoanaerobaculia bacterium
GTTTTGCAAATTTTTCTTTTTCACAAATCTGGAATAAATTGATTTTTCTTTTGGAAAAGGGTTGTCTGGTATTCCATTTTTTCTCCCGAAAATTTTCGTCGAAAAAGTAAAAATTTTTTTGCCCTGTTCTTGTATAAGTTACACAAAGCATATTACCTTTGTGGTACAAAACACCAATGAAATAAGAATAATTTGGTTTTATTTGGTTAGGGCTGAGGTAGTGCTGTGGTGGCACTGCCTCTTTTTTTATTTCCGAAAGGGGCGAAAATAGGTAATTAGGCGAAAGCGCGTGAAATACCGTATTCTTGTAAAATGATTTTTAAAGTATTACTCCATGCCATCTGGATTGCGCTGCTCACACTCCTGACACAAGTAGGCGGATTAGTCTGGCTGATTGCCCTGGTTGTGGGAAAATTATTGCGGTATAAATGGCCGCTTCGTGGTCTTACCTGGCTTTTATTCATCCCGTTTTATTGTCTGGTATCCTTTTTAGCCGTACCGCCGCTGGCCCGTTTGTCGGGCCGGGTTCCCTTACCTGCCATCTCCAACCCCCAACTGCGACCGGAGAATATCTGGTTTTGCCTCTTGAACCGGCATTATGTCCGGCCCGGCTTGCTTCGAGCCCTGGAAGAGGTGACTGGGCAGATGCAAAACCGTTTTCCTGGCACAGTAGTGTGGTACATGGACGCGAATTTCCCGTTTTTCGACGGTTATCCGCTGGAGCCGCATTTCAGCCATAAGGACGGCAAAAAAGTGGACTTGTCCATCTATTGGAATGATGCCGGAACCCTGGAGCCAGTCGAGGGCAACCCTTCTCCTTTCGGCTACGGCGTCTTCGCCGGCCCGCTGCCGGGCGAGCGCGACTACGCCGCCGAATGCGAGCGCAAAGGATTCTGGTACATAGGTTTGGATGGCGACCTGGCGGCGCCGTTTTACCATGCAGACCGCTACGTTTTCGACGCCGGCCGAACCGCCGAACTGTTGCGTCTGCTGGCCGGACACCCGGCCGTTTCCCGCGTACTGATACAACCGCATCTGAAAACGCGCCTGGGTTTGTCGGGTTTGAACAAACTCCGTTTCCAGGGTTGCAAGGCGGCGCGTCACGACGACCACGCGCATGTGGAATTGCGGTGAATACCATTTGGAGTTTTATTCAACTTCCTTATTTTTGTAGCATGGAAGCCGCCACTTCAAGTCAGAAACAAGCACAAACGCCGCGTTCGCCCTCGCCCTCCGAGTTGCGGCGCCGTTTTGACACGTTGGAAAAATTTCGACGCTGGAAGCCAGAAGACCGCTTCAAATACGAATGGGTCAACGGCGTCATTGAAAAATCGCCGAAAATGATTACCTTCGAAAATCTGTACCTCGTGGAACGGCTGGACGATCTGTTTCAGTCGTTGAAGCCGGCTTTGCCCGAACGCGGCATGCTCTTTACCGAACCGGAATCCATGACCTCCAACACCCAGTTACGCGTTCCGGATATGGCCTATTACACCGCCAGGCAAATTGCAGAGGCAGCCAAAGGCGGGATTCCGACTATACCCGAATTTATCATAGAGTTTATTTCCGACAACGACCCGCACCCCAGGGTGCTGGCTAAATTAGATGAATATTTCAACGCCGGCGCCAGGGTAATCTGGCTGATTGTGCCTCAACTCAAATCTGTGTACGTGTACACTTCGTCTGTCGATGTAATGATTTGCAAAGGGGAACGCGTATGCAGCGCGGAGCCGGTAATACCAGGGTTTAAGATTTCAGCGGGAGCGTTGTTCGCTAGGCAATAATCCCAATTAATTCCTCCACCGTCATATTGGTCTGCTCCCCGCTGATCTGATTTTTCACCGTTATCATACCGGTGTTCATCTCCGTCTCACCCACGATCACCACGTATGGAATATTTCGTTTGGCCGCGTATTCGAACTGTTTTTTGAGCTTGCCCGGCTCCGGGTACAGCTCGGCAGCAAGCCCGGCCGCGCGCACCCGGCTGACACATTCAAAGGCAAATTCGTGCGTGGTGTCGTCGAAGGCGACAAACAGCACCGGTACGGTTTCGCTCAGGTTGGCGGGAAAGCGGTTCAGCGATTCCAGCACGTCGTAGATCCGGTCGGCGCCGAAGGAAATACCCACACCCGACAGGCCCGGCATGCCGAACACGCCCGTGAGGTCGGCGTAGCGACCGCCGCCGCCGATGCTGCCCATTTTCACGTCCTTGGCCGCCACTTCAAAAATGCAGCCGGTGTAATAGGTGAGGCCGCGCGCCAGGGTGACGTCGAACCGGACTTCATTGTGCAGGGTCGTTTTCCCCAGTAAATGAAAGACCCGTTCCAGTTCTTCTATACCTTTCATGCCGGTTTCACTGTTGGCAAAAACGGGGCGCAAGGCTTGAAAAGAAGGTTCGGAAAGCACATCCAGGATGGTGGCGACACCCGTATCCGGAATACCCCGGCCCAGCAATTCCTGCCGAACCCCATCGACCCCGATTTTGTCCAGTTTGTCGATAGCCACGGTCATGTCCATAAAGCGGTCGGCGATACCGGCAGCCTCGGCGATGCCGTAGAGAATTTTCCGGTTGTTGATTTTTATCACCACCGGGATGCCCAGTTTGGCAAATGCCTCGTCGTATATCTGGGTGAGTTCCGCTTCGTACAGCAGGCTGTCGGAGCCGATCACGTCGGCATCGCATTGGAAAAACTCGCGGTAACGGCCTTTTTGCGGCCGGTCGGCGCGCCAGACGGGTTGTATCTGGTAGCGTTTAAAGGGAAAGGTGAGCGCATGGTGGTTCATTACCACGAATCGGGCAAAGGGCACCGTGAGGTCGTAACGCAGGCCGCGTTTGGAGATTTGCGGCAGCAGTTTGGCCGAATTTTTGGCGGCCAGCAGTTCCGGGTCTGCGTCCTTGAGGTAGTCGCCGTTGTTCAGTATCTTAAACAACAACTGATCGCCTTCATCTCCGTATTTGCCCGTGAGGGTGCCGAGGTTTTCCATGGCCGGCGTTTCCAACGGCTGAAAACCAAATTTGACGAACACCGAACGGATGGTGTCGAATATCCAGGCGCGTTTGCGCGCTTGCTCCGGACCAAAATCACGGGTGCCTTCCGGCAGGCTTGGCTTTTGCATAATGCGATGTTTAATATGGAGGTTTAACGGGTTTAACGGGTTGAGCGGGTTTAACGGGTTGAGCGGGTTTAACGGGTTGAGCGGGTTTAACGGGTT
>JAKLJF010000714.1 GCA_023151335.1 Thermoanaerobaculia bacterium
ATCCCATATACTGCCCCGCCAGATAACGCCCGGCAGTGAAATAGGTATCCTTTGTTTGTTGCCGGTTCACGGGGATCAGACCTGCTTTTATCAGTTGCATTTCGTACACCCGGTCGGTGCGCCAGCTGCAATATTGAACGGCTTGTTCATAAGACACACCTACTACCGGGTACTCTTCAAAGGCCGGATGGCGGAAGTAGTTTACCTGCAAAGGCTCATTGTAAGTGAGCGCTCTTTGCCAGACCGTCGTATCGGGCAGCGCCTGTTTATATTCGGCGGCGTCCTGCCCGAAAACGTGAGCCAGCCAGTAGAGGTACTCCCGGTAATCCAGGTTTGTGATCTCCTGTTTGTCGATGTAGAAGTGCGCAACCGGCGTCGTACCGGGTGGCGGGGATTGTTTTTGGGAAGATTGGGCAAATACGGTCGTCGCAGCGAGCAAAAAAGCCGCGACAGCCACTGAAGATGACAGTTGGGCAGGATTCATGGTAAATCTTTTAATGGTGAATGAACGTTGGAATGGCTATTAATACGCCGGCCTCGGGTGTTTTAGTTTACCGGATAAAAACCATAACAGCAAGCCGGTGGCCGCGTATGACCATGCAGGGAAAACAAACGTTGCACAACCGCGGTAAAAATCCTGTTCGGCACACGGACAAGCCCGGGAAAATGACCAGCCTTATTTAAACCAGCCGGAATAAAATACATAATTATTGGCAATGCGTTCGATCTGGCCTTTAAAAAGTTCGGGGGTGAGTTCCTTCACCCGGTGGGCCGGAACGCCGGCATACACGCCTCCGCTGTGACAGACCATGTTTTCGAGGATAACTGCCCCGGCAGCGATGAGGCAATTCTCCTCCACCACGGCCTGATCCATGACGATGGCGCCCATCCCGATCAATACATTATCGTGCAGGGTGCAGCCGTGCACAATGGCCCGGTGACCGATGCTGACGTTGTTGCCGATGGTGGTGCCGCATTTCTGGTAAGTACCATGCAGGATGGCGCCGTCCTGAATATTCACTTTGTTGCCCATGCGGATAAAATTGACGTCGCCGCGCACCACGGCCTGGAACCACACGGAACATTCGTCGCCCATCACCACGTCGCCGATGATAGTGGCATTTTCGGCAAAAAAACAATTTTCTCCGAATTGGGGGGAGACGCCCCGGCAAGGGATGATCAATGCCATTTTTTGAGTTATGAGTTATAAGTTATGAGTTATGGCGAAAGTCGCCGGATACGCGGCATGACAAAACAGGCGATGGCAGCGCCGGTGGCATTGGCCAGCATATCGTCGTATTCGTAAAAACGGCCGGGGAAAAAGGCAAATTGTACCCATTCCATCAGTACGCCAAAAGCAGTGGCAAAAACAAAGGTACCGATAAATTGCGCATAACCCAATACTCCGGATGGCAGCCCCCGGCGCAGTCCCCACAAGATCAGCCAACCCAGGATGCCGTAGGCAGCGGCATGCCCGAGTTTATCGGGCGCCATCAGATTGAAGGATGGCATGGGTACACTGGCCCGGGTAGAGAGGATAACAATGACGATCAGCCAGGCGAGGGCGGGGAGCAGCGGTTTGATCACGGAATGGTACTTTTACCCAAAAGATATTGATGACGCAATGACTATAATGACGCAATGACTCCAATGACGCAATGACTCCTCACTCCAACACCCCCTTCCGCTTCATCTTATAATAATGCACTCCTGCCCCGAACACCCAGCCTTCCTTGCCCGATTTGGTGCGGATCTTGACCCAGTAGTCGGTCACTTTTTCGTAGCCCAGGCTGATCTCTTCGGGTTTTTCGCTTTTTTTATTCAGAAAATACACTTGTTCATACAGATCGAGTTTGGTCACGAGGGCGCCTTTCAGGCTGGGTGTCTTGCGCACTTTAAGCCCATCGATGGTGACGAACAGGGTGGAGTATTTGGCGGTGGGGTTTGTGGTAGCGGCAGTCTGACCGGATGTGGCGGCGCCGGCCGCGGCAGGTTCGGGCGCTGCCGTTTGCACCGGTTGGTTTTGCAGTTTGGGCAGCACGCCAGGCGTCGTCTGGGGTGCAGAATAGGTTTGCGGCTGTTGTGCCGGTTGTTGCGGCACGGGGGTCTGTGGCGCCGGTTGCGGCACGTACACCGTGTCGCGCCGGACGGGCCGATCCTCCTCGTCGACGGCGTCGCGGTCGCGTTGGGTTATTTGGGAACGTTTGGAAGAACATTTGGAAACGGCCCACAACGCGATACAAAGGAAAAAAACGGTAATGATAAGCGATTCGACCTTCGGGAGCCTCATAGTATGGAAAAATTAAACTAAAAGTTTTAAAAGTAATGCAAATTTCGTACGCTTGCCTTACTTTTACCGAACAAAATTAAGTAAAATTTCCGGGTAACCCATGACGAACCGGCTGCAATATCAAATTGCCCTTATGCTGGTGCCCCAGATCGGGGCTATCACGGCCAAAACGCTCGTCAGCTATTGCGGCGGCGCGGAAGCCGTATTCCGGGCATCAAAAAAAGAACTGCACAAAATACCCGGCATTGGCCCGGGTATCATCGAAAACATCGGCCATCCGGAGCCCCTGCGCCGGGCGGAGCGGGAGATGAATTTCCTGGAACAATACGGCGTGGAGGCGCTGTTTTACACTGATGAACGGTATCCGGTGCGGTTGCGGCAGAATGCCGATTGTCCCGCTCTGCTGTATTTCAAAGGTTCCGGCCCCGGTTTGCTCAACGCCCGGCGTATAGTTTCGGTGGTAGGCACCCGGCAACCCACCGAATACGGCAAAGCAATGTGCGAAGAACTGATGGAAGGCCTGCTGCCTTACGATGTGGTGATCGTAAGCGGACTGGCCTACGGGATCGATATCACGGCCCACCGGAAAGCCACTGCCCTGGGTACGCCCAATATCGCCGTACTCGGCCACGGCCTGAGCAAGGTGTATCCCAGCCAGCATCGCAGCGCGGCCCTGAAAATGATCGAAAACGGCGGCCTGCTCACCGAATACACCCACGATACCGGCCCCGACCGCGAACATTTCCCCATGCGGAACCGCATCATCGCCGGCCTCTGCGACGCCCTGCTGGTAGTGGAAACGGCCACTTCGGGCGGCTCTATGATCAGCGCCGAACTGGCCGGCCAATACGAACGCGATATTTTTGCCGTACCCGGACGCATCCGCGACGCCAAAAGCGCCGGCTGCAACCTGCTCATCA
>JAKLJF010000715.1:0-265 GCA_023151335.1 Thermoanaerobaculia bacterium
CAACTTGCCGGCGACGTGCAAATGCAACTGCTACGCGAACAGGTGAGCCATGCGCTCCGCGATTCCGGAGATGGTGGGAAAAGTAATAAATCCTTCTGGCTCGGCGGCCTCACTGCACTCCTGCTACTCTGCATAGCGGGATATTTTTTATTTTTACCAGGTAAAACAACTAATATACCCGGAAATCCTCCTTCAACGGACACGCCACCACCACAACAAAGCGTGCCGGCGGTGCCAGGCACAGCGCCGGAAAATCGGGATGAAA
>JAKLJF010000715.1:275-3210 GCA_023151335.1 Thermoanaerobaculia bacterium
TTGACCCGACCCGCGTTTTCCTGCCCCCAACATTCGCGGCGCAGGCCAGATGGATACCGCCCTGGCTGCCTTGCTCGACCGGGTTTGGTACATGGACTTTCCCCCGGCCGGCACGCGCTTCGCTCCGCCTTACGACGAGGCCGGACGCCTGCTGCAGGCGCGGGATTTTTCCAAGGCCTACGTCCGCCTCGAATTGCTCGAACGCGCGAATCCGGCCAGCGACACCCTGCGTCTCCTGAAAGGATATTGTCTTAGGCAGCGTTCGTATCTTTGTCCTGCAACCGGCAGTTGTCCTTCGAATTTTAAACCTCAAATTTACTCCGCTTCATTTCAGGGCCGCGCATCCCGCACTCCCGCTTCGCTTCATCCCACCCGGCGAACTGTTTTAACACGCCTCAGACGAATAAATCTGTCCGGCAGATTCGGCCCACATCAACATGTGGTCGAAACCCCTTTGCCCCCCGACCTTTGCGGCATATCCACTCTTTTTCTATTTTCATTCTTCATTAAAAACATACCATTATGAAATCGTTCGCCATTACCCTATTGCTGGCAATCTTTTGTTGCCAGGCCGTTTCCATCACCGCTCAAACCGCTACCCCGGAACCAACCTATTACCATGTGATGTCCTACATCAAAGTCGCGCCCGGCAAACACGCCGAGTACCTGAAACTGGAACAAGCCTGGAAAAAAATTCACGCCGCCAAAAAAAAGGCGGGCCGGTTGGAAGGCTGGGCGCTGCTGGATGTTTTGGCGCCGTCGGGCGCCAGTTGCGAATACAACTATGTGACCCGCAACACCTTCAAAGGGGATGAACAGCTGGCCGATTTTTTTGAAGGCCAATATATGCCCGACAACTGGCAATCGCTGCTGACCCCGGAAGATCTCGACCTGGTGAACCGCACCGATGAGATCAGAACCCTGGTCAAAAATGAAGTCTGGTCGACGGTAGACCGAACCATGGCCGCCGACATGAGCGACGCCAAAATCTCCGTGTTCAACTATTTCGATTTTCCGGAAGGCAAAACCAGCGCCGATCACATAAAAATGGAACAGGACATCTGGAAACCCGTTCACGACGCGCGCGTGAAGGACGGAACCATGAAAGGCTGGGCGCTCCTGCAAATGGTGTTTCCGTTCGGCGCCTCCATGCCCTATCACGATGCTACCATCGACGTGTACAAAGACATGAAACAACTGATGGCACCCTGGTTCGATGCCTATTTTGGCAAAGTACACGCGGGAAAAAACGTCGCCGACCTGCTGAAAGCTACCGGCGAAGCAGCCCGGCTGGTGAAAGGCGAATTGCGGATGCGTATCGACGTGCTGAATTGAATGGATAAGATCATCGAAATCGGGAAAAGCATCGCCATGGACAAAACCGCCAATCAACCCTTCCTTCAGCGCAAAGCGGACTGGCTCCTGCGCTTTTTCGGGAATAAATGAGGTTTTCACCAACGCAGCGTGGCGGCAAATCGGTCCCAAGGATCGGGGGTGTGTCAAAAGTCTTTTGATAGAAAGCCGCGGCAAATTTTTCACCACGAGGCACGGAGTGGTTCCTTACAGGACGAGTCTCCATGCCTCCGTGCCTCCGTGGTAAATTAGAATAATCTACGGCGGGAAAATTTTAGCGTATCCTTTCGACACACCCCGATTTGTCTTACCAAAAATCAGCCGAATCAAAAAAGCATTGTGCCTGGGGATATGCCTTAAAACCGGGCAACAAGTAAACAAATAAATGTATTACCTTGCCATGATGAACAAACGTAATAGAGTGTATAATCACTTCTTTGATGCCATCCTCGTTAGGAGGTACCTCAGTTTTGATTTTGGCTTCAAAGGCTGTCCTTCCCTTGTATGAAATATTATTCCTGGAAATTATCTTTTCTTTAATATCAGATGGTGAAACGATTTGGTTTATTGGCAGTAACAATTGGTTATAAACTGAATCCGGCAAGGTTTCGAGCGATTCATCCCTTTCATAAATCTCTAAAGCATAGAAAATCGTTGGCTCTACCTGTGGGGGGACCGAATGATACTTTTTAACACGAAACGAACCCTCCTTTTTCTCCCGCACCAAGGGGGCGTTCGAAAAACAAACTGATAATTGATGTTCGTTGAAATTGCATGGCAATTTGTTTTTGCAACTTTGTTGGTCTTCACTCCCGGTGAGGTTTGTAGCCAAAGGCGTCGCATCAGCAAAGGAAACAGATTCAAAAAAATCGTCGTTTTTCCATTTATCATCTTGTTTAGAAGCGTTCATTATTGTCATTTCTATAAAATATCCTTCCCGTACAAAGAAGATCATGGAAACATAAAAGGCAGACAAATCTTGTTGTTTGTTGCCCGGAAAATATGCTTTGATTTTGCGCGCGGGAATCCCTTTGAAGTTGAAATTCTCTTTCAAAAGTATTTTCATGCCTGCGCCTTTCAGCATTTTCTCATTCATGCTGACGCCATTTTCTAACATAGCGGTATTATCGGCTTTTTTATCGCTCCAGTAAACCCCAATATGCCTGAAGTAAGTCGAAGAATCATTGTATTGCTGGATACAATCGTAATGGCGGGCATTATCAAAATGTGGGGCAGTTTCTGTAGCTGGAGGAGTGGAAAATGTTGGTTCCGTTGGAAATGCAACTAAAATGCCTGCTTCCGGAATCAAATGCGTGTTTTGAGCGATCGTTGGCGATTGACCGTTTTGGCGTGTTTGGCAATTTGTCATTGCAGCAGAAAACACGAGTAAGAATGAGAGCGAAACTGGCATTTTGATATCCTTATCAAAATACAATTTCGATGAGATGCCGCGGAGCAGCGTCATGGCGGACAATGATTTTTGTGGCGTGAGCATATCGTTTATTTTGTGCAAAAATAAGCTACTACTACAAATTTTACCAGTCCGCTGCTGGAAACCAGACTTTCCAAGTTTTGAAAACCT
>JAKLJF010000716.1 GCA_023151335.1 Thermoanaerobaculia bacterium
CTTCGGTGAATTTTTCGGGGTTGAATTCGACGGGGGAGAACTTCAGTTCGGGCGCATCGGGCGAGCCGACGAGCCAGTCGATGTCGGCCCCGATTCCCATGCTGTCGCCGATGGGATATTCGACGCTGCCGAGGGGATAGTCCCAGGTTTCATCGGGCGCCGGCGACCACCAGGGGCTGTCGAGTTCGACGAAGAATTTTCCACCGAGCATGAGGAAGAGCTGGGCCGCGGCTTCAAAATGGCCTTTCAGGTGCGCCTCGCCGACCTTGCCGCCTTTGCCGCCGCCTTTTTCAATGTACTCGAAGGTGGGCGTGGCCTCGGCGTAAGCTTTGATGCCGGCGGCTGCCGTGACGGCCAGACCTGCTTTGATATCGTGACCGATCAACGTGAGACCTACGCCGGCGCTGGCTTCGAGGCCGAGAATAGCGAAAGCGTTGATGCCCAGGGTACCGGTGATCATAAAATGTTGCAGCACTTCGGGATCGGTGGAATACTGGCCTTCAAATTTGACATTGCGCAACACCAGGGGGCCAAAACCGGCGTTGATAAACAATTCGATGCCGCCGAAAATGAACACCTGCCCTACCAGCGGCACGCCGTAGCCTGCCCGGATCTCGAAATCCACCAGGGTAATTTTTTTACCCTTTTTCTCCATCAGTTCCACCTCGTCTGGCATCACGATTTCGCCGACGATGGTGATATGGCCTTTGCTGTTGACACCCACTTTGGCCGTTCCGGCCAGCCAGGGGGTGATGGTGGCCTGCACGCTACCCCAGCCGACAAGCACGCGTTTGCCCGGTTTCGCAGCCGGTTTTTTGTCGGAAGCCTGGGCTTCCTGTTCCACTTTTTGTACGCCGAGTTCGGTATTTACCGTTTCATCGGCCGTTTCGGCATCGGTTACCAGCAGGGTAAGGGAACCGGAAAATTTTTCGGAATTGATCGTTCCGGTTCCTTTTATGGTCAGCTGGCCGGCTAAGAATTCCACCAGGAGCGTGGCCTGCACATTGGCGATGTTTGCTTCTATCGTTCCGCTGCCTTCCAGGTTTCCCTCCGTGGTGCGTTTGACGTCGAAATTGCCGGAGGCCACGCCGGGAACATCCACATCGGCTACGACATCGAAAGTGAAATTTTCGCCGCTGATCCCCAGTCCGGCGCTGGCTTTCAGATAGCCACCTACCGTTGTTTTAATCCCGGAAGCGCTGAATAACAGCCGGCCATTGTCGAAGGTGTTTTCCAGTTTGATCGCGTCCAGTTTGAGTTTGTCCAGGCCCAGAAAGCCCATCTGTTCCATGTTTTTGTTGAAAGCATCGAGCAGTGCCCTGGGATTGCCCAGGGCAATCCCTTTCCCTTTCACACTGAGGAAACCGGTGGTTTTGCGGCCTTCGCCAAATTTATTCAATACCAGTACGGGCTCGAACCCCATATCGCGCAGCGGATTCAGAAAACTCAGGCCCTGAACGGACAAGGTTTGTTTTCCTTGCCGCTCGTCCAGTTCGAATTTACCGGGCCCGGCTTCCGTGGGTTTTGCTTTTTGGTTAACGAGGATAGTGCCGGAGTAAAGACTGCCGATCTTGACATTCACCGGGGCGCCCGCGGGATTTGCCGCCAGATAGGCTGCCCAGGCGACATCGGGATTGAATTGTTGCGAGATGTCGAGCGAAGTGTTTGGCGCGGCTGCCGGGGCCGGTTTGGGCTTTGCCGGGGCTTTTTGGATTTCCTTTCGTTGCGCTCCGCCCTGCTGCATGGTATGCGTCAGCTCGTGCGCCAGTAAATGCTGACCCTCTCCGGATGCCGGATCATATTTCCCTTCGTTGAAATAAATGTCGTTGCCGTGGGTAAAAGCCTGGGCGCTGATATCGCTGCTCATGCCGGCGGCTTCCTGTCCGGTGTGTATGCGGACATTACTAAAGTCGGCCCCAAAACCGGACTCCATCGAGGCCCGCGCATCGGCAGGCAACGGAGAACCGCCACCTTTGGAACGCTGCAAACGCGTTGCAAAATCAGGGCCGGGTTCGGGGGGCCGGCCGGCTGTTTCCATCCGTTGCAACTCTTCTTCCGTTTGTCCGAACCGTTGTATTTCCACTGTTTCCATCCGTTGCAGCTCCTCCTCCGTTTGTCCGGACCGTTGTATTTCCCCTGTTTCCATCCGTTGCAACTCTTCTTCCGTTTGTCCGGACCGTTGTATTTCCTCGGTTTCCATCCGTTGCAACTCTTCTTCTGTTTGTCCGGACCGTTGTAATTCCTCCGTTTCCATCCGTTGCAACTCTTCTTCCGTTTGTCCGGACCGTTGAACGGCGGGCGGCACGGGATTGGCCAGGCGTTGAACCACCTGGTCCGCCATCCGGTCGGCTTCCTGCTCGTGCGCGTCGCCGGGTTGGTTGACCGTCAGTTTGGCCTGTACGCCGGCTGTTTTAGCCTGTGCGGCAGGTTCCACAAATCCGGGCCTGCCTGCTTTTTGCACAAAGGGTTGGCTTGCCGCCTGTTTGGCAGGCGTTGCGTGGGCAGAACCCGATTTTTCCGAACTGGTTTTCACAAGCGTGTTGGTTTGTTTTTCAATTTATATTTGGCTTTACCACTCCACCCACACCAATCCGGCCATCCAGGGGAATTGCAACACCGACAAGCCCCAGGGCAAGTCGTCGAGCAGGATATCGAAGCTTTGTCGTTCCACCTGAACCAGCCAGTCCGATTCGCGCCGGGATACTTTGCCCGGACGTTGTAAAAAAGTATCGCGCAAGCCGTCGGGCGAAGTGTTTTTCAGGGCTTCCCAATATTGGATAGCGGTATTGAGCAAGTGTATGCTTTCAGCAATGTCGTTTTCATCCAGCCGGACACCGGCGCCCGAAACGGTATCGGGGGATAGTCCGCACAGGATTTTTGGAAGCAGGAGTTCGTGTTCGGGGGCCGTTGTTTCGCCGCTCACCAGAAAATGCAGCAACGACAAGGCTTTGCCGGGATTGGTCAGTTTCCCATCGGCGGCTACTCCCGCGGTTTCAAAAAACAGGGGAATAAAGGGATGGAGCAACACCAGACCGGCGTTGCCGATATATACGCCTTCGCCGGGGAATTCAGCCCTTGAGTTTGATCTGGATCCCGCAAGTTTAACACCCTGCTCCAACTTGCCGGAAGGCTTGGAGTTATCGGACGGGTTATGCCCATATTCGTCGGACGACTCAAAGTCGTCCGACGAATCGGCTAC
>JAKLJF010000717.1 GCA_023151335.1 Thermoanaerobaculia bacterium
CATCAATTGAAACAACATACCATGCCCCGGCATCGAGCGGATCAATCCAAATTTTTGCTTCGTTTATGCTGCTTTTGTTTTGAAATTGGTGCAATATTGTTTGAGTGCCGCCGGCGGTAAAAACGCTAATAACACCAAGTATGTCTACTGTCAATACCGGTGATTTCGGTTCGGATGAAAGGAATTGCGCATCTAAAATATAATTACGATCATATTGCATCGTTGGCCTTTGTCCAGACAGACACCAATAGTATAGATTCTGAGCATCCCAAGCAATCAGGTCTATTGATCCTTCTTTATTGCGCTGAGCGCATAATACATGTAAACTAAGATTACGTGCCACAAAGGAGCCAATGAGCTTAATTTCAGTCCCGGCAGCCATTAGATGCAGTTTAGGGTCGTTTTCGATACGTGCAATAAAAAGTCCTTGGGAGTGGGGGATATTATAGGGGATATCTTTTAAATCCTCCTTAAGATAGCCCCTTGGAAGATTATCTATGTTGAAGACTACTAGCGACATTGCTGATTCCAGCACGCGGGCAATCATTTCAAATCCATATTCGTCGGGCATTAGAAAAATGGGGGCACGGCCTATTTTTACACGTTTATCGTTCAACTTTTTCATGGCGGCACGGGCCTCAGGGTTATGCATTTCTACCTGGTGGATCGCGTCGTCGAGTGCCTGCCCCCAAAACACCGTTGGATGGACATCCAATCCATAAGTACGGGCGAATTGCAATTCATGTATACGGATTGCGCGGAAATCCCGTGCCACTGCTGCCGCGAGTTCTATAACCCCGGCCATGTCATCATCAAATTGGCGCGGTAAGCCCTTGCTCCATTCCCGCGCCAGTATGCTTGCCTCCTGAAGCGCCTCAATTTTGTCGGCATACATACTTCGCCAACGAACGATTAATTCTCTCGCCAGACGTAATTTTTCCGTATCTTCTTTTTCTGCCGGATAAACGGGTTCTTCTGTAACGACCCGGTGAGCAGCGGCAGGTTTGTCCGGGTTTTTATTGCCTGGAAAGATTGGGACAGACAAAGGTTTTCTGCGCTCGCCCCGAACGCGCTTTAACAGGAGGTTTTTCGCATCTTCTTTACTTTTGTCCACTAAATCAACATAAACAATTTGAGCCAGAATCCCTTCGGGTTCAAATTGATCTACCCTGACCGGGATCAACAGGTCCTTTTCCCCGGTTGGGTCTTTCAGGAAAGAGTTTGTCCATTCAGATTGCGTGTATAATGCCTCGACGTATTTCCGCGACAATACTGCAATGGTGCGATTGGTTTCTTTCATGGCTTTGTCCATACCTATCACCCAGTTTCCATCAAAATCCCATGCCTGGATGACGACACTATACCCCTCTTCTTCAAGTTGCCATGCTATCCATTCAGCCCAGGAACTATCGTGGCTTGTATAGCTGATAAAAAAGTCTTTCATGGCAAGGTGGGCAATCACATTTGATTTGAATGACAAAAATATGCCGCTATCCGGCTAATTTTAAACACCAAACCCATTGAACGCAAAAAAATTATTTTGCTTTATGGGAGGTCCTTATATACCCGGCAGAAAGTGCTTTTGGGTTTATTCACCGGGGGACTTCGAGTCACCCGGTGAATAGCGCAAGCCGCCAGTCATTTTCGCAAACCACTTTCCGCCGCGTATAGTAGTTAATGCTCCGCCAGCGGCCGTTTCTTTACAATCCCCCCCCGGATACCATGCACCAGATGCGTGGCTACGAAAGCATTGGGATCGATCTTTTGTACCTCGTTTTGCAAACGCCCGATTTCCAGGCGGGTGACCACGGTGAACAGGATTTCGGTGTGGTGCAGTTCTTCGCGTTTGCCGTGTCCGCGCAGGCCGGAATAAATGGTGACGCCCCGGCGCATTTTTTCCACGATCATCAGGCGGATTTCCTCATGGTGCGACGACACGATGAGGGCGCCGATGTATTCTTCCACGCCTTCTACCACGAAATCCACGGTTTTGGACGCGGCGAGGTAGGTTAGTATGGCGTAAAGCGCTATCTCGACGCCGAGCAAATAGGCTGCCACGGAAAAGATCAGAATGTTGAATACGAGGATGACGTCGCCCACGGTCATTCCGGTTTTGCGGCTGAGGTACACAGCCAGCACCTCGGTGCCGTCGAGCACCGCCCCGCCCCGCATGGCCAGGCCGATGCCGGCGCCGAGGAAAAATCCGCCGAAAGTGGCTATCAGCAGTTTGTCGGTGGTGACAACGGGGTAGGGAACCAATACAATGGCTGCTGCCAGACCGGCGATAGCAAACGCACTGCGCAGGGCGAAAGATCGCCCGAAATGGAGATAGCCCATGATGAGGAAGGGAATGTTGATCAGCACGATCAACACCGGTAGGGGGAAGCCGGTTACATTTACCGAGAGCAGCGAGATGCCCGTTACGCCGCCGTCAATATAGCCATTGGGCAATAAAAATCCCTCCAGCCCGAACCCGGCGGAAAGGATACCAAGGCTGGCGATGGCGGTGTCGCGCAGCCGGAACAAATACGTGAGGCGAAGCAGATAAAACGCCTTGGCGATGCGGTAGCGGCTGACGGAATCGAGGGAAACGAAATTGCCGCTGCGGCGCAGGGTGTCGGACAGGATTCGGCGCAGAAGGCGATGCATAGGCAACGGTAATTTGCGCCCAATGTCCAAATTTTTTAAACCTTTTGCAATTTCCAACGGCAATAGATCAAATCCCGGTTGCTCAGGTCGCGGTGAATGGCCGAGTTTTTTACCCCGGCAAATTCCTCGAAAGCGCCCACCAGCCAGCCCGGTACCAGCCGCCGGATACGTTCTTTTTTAACCGGTTCTTCGACTTCGATGGCCTCCACCACGTTGCGGGTGATGTCGGTTTCTTCCAGCACGGTCATGCCCGAGCCTTGCAGTTGCTGCCGGAGCAACTCCAGGCCCGGTCCGCCGCGCATGTCGGTGATGACGAGCGTGCCGCCCGGACGCAACACGCGGCGCACTTCTCCCAGGAAATTCGGCACCGATCCGTAAGCATGGCAGGACTCCACGTTGATGACCACGTCGAAACTGTTGTCGGCAAACGGCAGGGCCTCCGCGTTGCCCTGTACGTATTCGAGATTGGGCTGCTGAAAAGTGTTGCGGGCAAACTTTACGGCGTTGCCGGCCAGGTCCATACCCACCATACACGCCGGTTTCAGGTAG
>JAKLJF010000718.1 GCA_023151335.1 Thermoanaerobaculia bacterium
GCTATGCGCTCCGCGGCCGAAAACCTGCAAAAGCCAAGTCCCGTATCGGGCTTGCGCACAGAGGTGCTCCTGGAAGGATTGTTCAACTTTATTTTGGAAAGGGCGCAACAGGAGGTGACCATCAATTTTCTCGATCGCCTGCTCAATGAAAAAATACCGCGGGTCGGATGGTTGTTTCCAAATGTGCGCGAACGGTATTCCAATCCCGAGATCAGTTATTCGCAGTCGTTTCTGGAAAGTCTGCGGGAAGCCTTTTTTCTCGATTTAAGCCGCTTGAACCTGACTTTGCCGGAATTGTTGCTTAAGGACGAATATTTCGGCGAATTGCAACGCGACCCGGTATTTTACAACCTGCTGACCGTGTATACCATTTTTGGCCTGTCGAGAAGCGATGTGCCCTTGTGGGAAGCGGTGCCGCTGACCCACCGCAATTTATTTGAAAATTACGAATCTGCCGGGCAAAAACTGAATATCCGGCTGGCCGATTCGGCGTTTACAACGCTTGAATACCGGCGGGTGCAGGATGCAGCCCAGGCTTATGTGGATCAGATGCAGCGGCTGGCAGCTACCATACTCGACATACAGCAAAACTGCGAAAGCCGGATCAACGGTTTGCTGGAGCAGTACAGGGGAAGTACGTTGCCTGTCCGTCCTGTTTTCCCTGAAAATCCGTTATACGACTACCGCGTGCTGACCGGCAGGAGCGATCCCAAGGCCGTTTTTCATCTCGGCCTGCTGCCCCAACTGCTGCGGGGCGCAATCGACAGCGCCACGCTTTCCCAATACAACACCCTGCCATCGTACGACAATTTTTTTGCCGTACCCTATTCCGGCAGGGAAATGCGCATTGCCGGCCTGGAGTTGGCCAGAAGACTGACAGACGGCACCTGGTACAATGAACTTACCCAGGCGGACATCCTGAAACGCTGGCAGGCCGATCTCGGCCAATACATTGAAGAAATTGACCGCTGGCAAATGTCGTTTGATACGCTCAGTTTAAACGGCCGGTTCCGGGAAACGGACAGCCGGCGCGGAGCCCTGGCCAACGCCGTCACTGAAACCCGCCGTCATTGGCAAAATTCGGGCGATCCGGCGGATTTGCAGGCCCTGGTATTGCTGGGCGCCATCGCCGCCGATTTCGACGATATTATTCCTTTCGACCTTTCCTATCAGGATTCGGTGCGCATGCTCGGCGAGCGGCAGGAAAAATTATTTCAAATAGAAAAACGCCTGGCAGCCGTAGAGCAACGCCTGGCAGCAAAAAACAAAGCGGCAGCAGCCCAAAGTCCCTTTCAGCAATATTTGCAACGCGGCGTAGCGGTACGCCCCATAGACACGCTTTCCGGACCAATCGAAAAACTGGGCGAACTTTCCGCAAAACTCCGTAACGCCCTGCGCCAACTCGATACCACGCGGGCGCAAAATGAACAAAAAGCATGGCTCGTATCCCGGCCGGTTTTGCAGGTTACCGAACTGTTGTCGCATCTTTTTTATGTGCTTCAGCGGCCCGACGGCAAAGGGCTCATGAGCCTGAAGGAATTGGATGAAATGCTGTATGAGCCCCGGCTCAAAACGGCATGCCTCGGACTGATGCAGCAACGGATCAGCCGTATCAAAAACGTAGGCTTGCTGTCGCCGGAAGCACTGGCGCAGTTTACCCGGCTTACCCTGCAGGATTTCCTGGAATTACAAACCCCGAAAGATTCGCTTTCCAATGAAAAACCGGACTCGCTGCGTTTGTATAAAACGATCGCCACCGGTTTGCGCGCCTTCAAGCGCATACTGGAATTTCCGCTTTTTGCCGACCCCGCTAAGCCCGGCGATTTCCAGCCTTTGACCAAACGGTATCCCGTTTTGCAGTATTTGCCGGATATTTCCGAACGCTGCATGAACTTTCTGTATTACCTGGAAACCCGGCAGTACAGGCCCGCCGTGAGCGCGTTGGTCAGACTTATCACCTCGTTGAGCAAACAGATTCAACTGGCACAAACAGGGCAGGAAAAACCTGGAAAAAGCCTCCAAAAGACGGCTGCCGACACAGACAAAAACCGGAACTACGTGTTGCTTTTTTTTGAACAATACGGCGATTTTATCGCCGGCCTGGTCGATGCCAGAGACAAACATGAAGTCGAATATTTACTGAAAAGCCTTGCCGATCCGCCGGGCAGTTCGCGGACAAAACGAACCCACCGTTTTACGGCCAGCATCAATGCTTATTTGGGCGCCTCCGGTGGATGGGAATACTGGGCGCGCAAACAAGACAATATTACCGAGAATGCCAATTTTGGCATGCTGGCGCCGGCCATTCCCGTCGGTTTCACTTTGAGCAAACTGCTTTGGGCGCAAGAGGAACACCCGCAGTCGTTCAGCCTGCATATCACGGTGCTCGACCTGGGCGGCATGATGACCTACCGCCTGGCAGAAGAGGACAAATACGGCGCATACAAACTGACCTTTAAAAACGTGTTCAAACCCGGCCTGCAGTTACATTGGAACATACAAAAATCGCCGTTTTACCTGGGACTGGGCTGGCAAACGGGGCCACAATTCCGGCAGGAAAACGGCGAAGAAGTGGCGTTGCGGGCTTCAAGGTTCTTTTTTACCCTTGGCATCGATACGCCTATCCGGACTCTCTATGCAAGGTAAGCCACAAAGCCCCCCTTATACAGCGATGGAGGAGTATTCTACGATTCGGAAGAGTACATTCTGCCCGGTGAACGCGGAGGTATCGGAGACCACGTTCTGGTAATAAAAGACCACTCGGAATTTACAGAATCGGGTGAAGACTTCGTCCGGTCCAAACAAACGTTTAAAATAACCCTGTACAAATGGACGGGTAGCAAGTTGGTCAAAATCCGGGAGATTAAATAGACTGTTTACAACGGTTGGCTGAAAAATTGAAATATCACCTTCAACGCACGCCCATCCTGGGCGCCCGTTTAAAATCCCGCACGAAATTGAGCGCAAAAGCATATTTCGGGCTCAGTTGCGCCAGGTTGTATTTGCGGTACACCGGAATATCGAAGAGGAAGGAGACATTCCACTTCCGGGCGATCGTGTAGTTCAGTTGCGGCGACAGCGATATGGTCTCGCCGCCGGTACTGTTGAGTTTGATGCCTTCCCAGTGGTCGATCTGGCGCCATTCGTGCCGCATTTGCAGGATGGCGGTCCATTTCAGGTTGATTTTCCGG
>JAKLJF010000719.1 GCA_023151335.1 Thermoanaerobaculia bacterium
GGTCAAAGATGGTGGTGAAAAATGCTACCGGGGGAATTTTAGGGCGCAAAATTAGTTCAAAAATAACTTTGGCAAGTCTGACAGCTGAAAAATTTAATTTTTCCTTTACCGGTGATGCCTCAAAAATCTTCTTAATTTGGAAGATTTAACGGGAAAATCAATACATTGCACCCACGGGAATTGAACCGGAAAAATTAACTTTGATAAACACCGGAGGGTATCCGGGTGTTGTAAAACACTAAACCGCCGGCAAATAATTGCAAAACGAAATTTGGCTAAAGGCTAATTTTTTTGTTGTACTTTTGTGCGCTCTTCCCATTCACCGTTCCCGGCCAAACAAAAATCTGAATCTTGACCTATTGGCCGGTTTTACAACCTTACATTGCCTTAACCGAATCTATACACATGGTCGACACAAAATCAGCGCCCCTCACCGCCACCCGGTCAAAACAACAAGTTGTCTCCGAAGCATACCGGCAGGAAGTGCTGCGCGACTTCCGCATCTGTTGTATCAGTCGCGAAGCCAGCGTCCTGGCCCGGAAAGAGGTGCTGACGGGCCGCGCCAACTTCGGTATCATCGGCGACGGCAAGGAAGTGGCCCAGGTAGCCATGGCCAAGGCCTGGCGCAAGGGTGATTTCCGTTCGGGCTATTACCGCGATCAGACATTGATGCTGGCCCTGGACCTGATGACGCTTGACGATTTTTTTGGCCAGTTATACGGCGACCCGGAAAACGACAAATTTTCCAGCGGCCGGCAAATGAATTGCCACTTTGCCACTCCCTTTATCGACGCCGGCGGCAACTGGCTCGATCTGAAAAACCGCTACAATATCAGCTCGGATATTTCGCCTACTGCCGGCCAGATGGCCCGCGCCCTGGGTCTGGCGCTGGCTTCCAAAAAATTCCGGGAACTGCCGGATTTGTCGGGACAACTTTCCGACAAAGGCAACGAAGTGGCGTTTTGCACCATCGGCGACGCCTCTACCTCGGAAGGCGCTTTCTGGGAAACCGTGAATGCGGCGGGCGTCCTGCGGGCGCCGCTGGCCATTTCCGTCTGGGACGACGGCTACGGTATTTCTGTGCCGCAAAAATACCAGACCACCAAGGAGAATATCTCCGCCATTCTGAGCGGCTTTGAAGGCGAAGACGGCATCGACATTTACACCGGCAGCGGCTGGGATTATCCCGGCCTGTGCCGCCTGTACCAGGATGGCATCGCCCGGATGCGTGAAACCCACCGGCCGGCCCTGTTCCATATCAGAGAAGTAACGCAGCAATTAGGGCACTCCACATCGGGCGACCACCGGCGCTACAAGAGCCCCGAACGTCTCGCCTGGGAGGAAGAATACGACTGCAACCGCCGCATGGCCGAATGGATGACCGGCGCCGGCATTGCCAGTAAAGAAGAAATTGAAGCCATCAAGGCCGAGGCCAAACGCGCGGCGACGGAAGCTGCCCAACGCGCCTACCGGCACTATCACGACGCCGTGGCTGCCGACCGGCAGGCCCTGAGCATCGCCCTGCAGACCGCCGTAAGCGCCTGGCCTGATGTGCCGGCACTGGCTGCCCTGGCTTCCGAACTGGAACAAAAACGGGAACCGCTGCGCTACGAGCTATCCAGAATCGCCCGCCGCGCCGCTTTTCTGCTCCGGGGAAAATCCGGGGCTGCCACCGAACAGATCGGCGCTTTTGTGCAACGGGAAAAAACCAACGGCGAACGCTGGTACAGCGATCACCTGTACAGCAATACGCCCAAATCGGCGCTGCGCGTGCCGGTGGTGCCCGCGCGCTTCTCCGACGATTCGCCCGTAAAAGACGGTTTTGAAATCCTGAATGCCTGCTTCGACGCCAACTTTCAAAAATATCCCGAACTGTTTGCCTTCGGTGAAGACGTGGGCCAGATCGGCGACGTGAACCAGGGCATGCGCGGCATGCAGCAGAAATACGGCGTGGAACGCGTATTTGATACCGGCATTCGTGAATGGACCATCATGGGCCAGGCCATCGGCATGGCCATGCGCGGCCTGCGCCCCATCGCCGAGATACAATACCTCGATTATTTGATTTACGGCCTGTCGCCGCTGTCCGACGACCTGGCCACGCTGCGCTGGCGCTCCAACAACCAGCAGGCGGCCCCGGCCATCATCCGCACGCGCGGACACCGGCTGGTGGGCGTATGGCACGCCGGCTCGCCCATCGGGATGATGCTCGGTTCGCTGCGCGGCATGTACCTGTGCGTGCCCCGCAATATGACGCAGGCCGCCGGCATGTACAACACCCTGCTGCGCGGCGATGACCCGGCTGTCGTGATCGAATGTCTGAACGGCTACCGCCTGAAAGAACGCCTGCCCGACAATATCGGCGAATTCACCGTACCGCTCGGCATGCCCGAAATACTCCGCGCAGGTACCGACCTGACGCTCATTACCTACGGCTCCTGCGTGCGCGTGGCCGAAGAAGCCTGCGAACTGCTGGCGCAACACGGCATTTCAGTCGAACTCATCGATGTGCAAACCCTGCTGCCTTTCGACCTGCCCCAAACCTGCCTGAAATCGCTGCAAAAAACCAACCGCGTCGTTTTCCTCGACGAGGATTTCGCCGGCGGCGGCACCGGCTACCTCATGCAACAGGTGCTCGACCTCCAGGGCGGCTACCGCTTCCTCGATTCGGCGCCCATCGCTATTTCCGCCAAAGACCACCGTCCTGCCTACGGACAGGACGGCGATTATTTCAGCAAGCCGCAGGCGGAAGACGTGTTCGAAGCAGTGTTTGGGTTGATGCAGGAGGCGGAGCCGGGGCGGTAGGGGCAGGCGGTGGGCATGCCTACAGCCCACCGCCTGCTTCTACCTGCAGCCGCTTGAACTCTCCCCCTGCCAGCACGACTTCCAGCGTTTCCATGATTTGACTAAAAAACGGCGGCGGCACGGCTGCTTTCACGGGTTTCAGCCATTGCAGTCGAGCAGCGTGACTCATATAGGGCGCCGCGAAACGGAACCATTGCAAGAGCGTGGCCGGCGCCATGCGGCCGATGATCTGTTTGCGCATTTCAATCAGTTCGGCATCGGTAAAGTGTTTCCAGAGCAGGCGTTGGGTTTCCTCCTCTTCTTCCAGCATGTGCAGCAGGTAGCCGCTCTGGAAGCGGTTCATGTCGAAATAAAAGCGCTCTGCCAGGTAATCCA
>JAKLJF010000071.1:0-4973 GCA_023151335.1 Thermoanaerobaculia bacterium
CCAAGCGCCCGGCCAAGCCGCAATCCGCAATCCGCAATCCACAATCCGTCCCGAGACCTCGGGATAATCCGAAATCCTACGATCCCGGTATCTGGTTCAACTCCGCCAAATTTTTCGACATCGAATACCAGGGGTACGGCGACATACGCCCTCTATTGCCGGAAGAGCAGGCCACTGTATACTGGGAGCATCCCGGCGGCAAAAAAAGTATCCGGGTCAACTACCTGCGCCGGGAGGGCGGGGTAGTGGGATTCAACCTCATGGGCGTACGCTACCGCCAGGAAGTATGCGAACGTTGGATCCGCACCGGCGCGCATATCGAAACCGTGTTGCAACAACTCGGACTGGCCAATTTTGACCCGGAATTTTACCCTCAACATGAGCTGGAACTCGTGCGGTTGTACAACCAACAAGCCGGCGCCAATTTGCGCCTCCGGCAAAAACGCGGGCTCGAAGCGGTTATTCAGTTTTTAAAACCGTGAAAACATGAACTATCAAAGCCTTTCCATCGGCGCCCCTAACCCTGTAATGACTACCGGCAAACAAAAGCTGGCCCTGGCCTTTGCCGGCCTCGGGGTGGTAGTGTTGCTCATCGTCTGGTTTGCCCGCAATGCTTTTGCGCCGCTTCCGGTGCTGCTGACATCACTTGGTTTGATGGCAGCCGGGACGATGTTATTTGTGCGGGAAGAATACCTCACCCGGCCTGCAGGCATCAAAAACAACGGCGTGTGGTTCCGCAGCCTGAGCGCGCGCGGGGTATGGGGCTGGCTGGCGGCCGTGGTGCTGACGGGTTTTTACACGGCCTTGTATTTCGGCCCCGAAAGCTGGTTTGCGGGGCTGACGGCGCTGTTCAGTCCGTTGAGCCGGCTGGTCAGCGGCCAGGCGGCCGACAAGTGGTTTGTGTACGGGGCCCTGTATACCTTTTCGGTGCTGGCGATGGGGTTGAAATTCGGCTACAAATACCGGCACAACCGGTACCAGGTTATCCGCACCATTTCCGTGTGTTTTTTCCAGTTCGGATTCGCCTTCCTGATCCCGGGTTTTATGAAAATGATGAACCAGCCGGAATACTATTTCACGTATTTCTGGCCGCTGAAGGATTGGTACGGTACGCCTTCGGCAGTGCAGTATTTCGGCGGCTATGCCATCGGCCCGTATCTGATCGCGTTCGGCGCACTGATGACCTTCGTGGCCACGCCGGTGCTCACCTGGTTTTTCGGCAAACGCTGGTATTGTTCCTGGGTATGCGGCTGCGGCGGCTTGGCCGAAACCGCCGGCGATCCGTTCCGCCATCTCTCCGATAAAAGCCTGCGCGCCTGGCAGATCGAACGGTGGATGATCCATTCGGTACTGTTGGCCGTAGTGCTGATGACGGCTTTGCTGTGGGTCAATTCCGCGTACCGGGGCGCCGTATTGGGCGCTTTTTCCCAGGCGTTCGCCACCGGCTACGGTTATGTCGTCGGCATGGCGTTCAGCGGCGTGGTGGGCGTGGGCTTTTACCCGCTGATGGGCAGTCGCGTGTGGTGCCGCTTCGGATGCCCGCAGGCGGCCATTCTGGGTATTTTGCAAAAGAAAAAATCGAAATTCCGCATCACCGTAAACGGCGGGCAATGTATCAGTTGCGGCAACTGCTCCACTTACTGCGAAATGGGCATCGACGTGCGGCACTACGCCCAGCGAGGGCAGGACGTGGTGCGGGCCTCCTGCGTGGGTTGCGGGATTTGTGCGGCCGTGTGCCCGCGCGGGGTGCTGCGGCTGGAAGGCGCGGCGGATGATGCCGGGGAGCGGGGCGTTGTGAGATAAACAACTGTGAACTCTGACAACGATGGCGTGACAACGATGGCGGTTGCGCTTTTGGAGTTCGGAAAAACAATCTCTTCTGACGAAAATCATCTTCCATAATAATCCCCGTAATTGTCCACACTGAGCAAGTGCAGCCAATTTTGCGGCATAAGAGCGAGTTTTCGCTGATCAATGTCCAACCAAACTGCATTTGTTATGAAAAACTACATAATTGTCCTTGCCGCATTTTTGGGTTGTATGGTTAGTACCGCCACATGGGCCCAAACGCCCACCGACCCCGTTCCAACCGACCCGGAGGGCGTCTATATAACCGCCGTGCATCCCAATCCCGCTACAGAGCGGATCATGATCGAGTTCAACGCCACGGTGCTGGGCGACGAGGTAATGCTCCGCATCCGCAACTCGGAGGGTAAAACTATTCTGAAACGTACGCTCATCACGGTGGAAGGCGGCAACGCGGTGATCCTGCTCGTACAGTCCTTGCCCGTCGGCGAATACGTGGTGCAATTGGATGAAGGCAGGCAAGTACGCTCGGCGCGCTGGCAAAAAATGTGATATCTTAAATATGTTGATCTCTAAAAATAAAAAACCATGATACTCGACACTCCGATTTCAGCTATAATGACCAAAGACGTTTTTATTGTCGGCGCCGGCGACCCGCTTCATGACGTAGCCATTACTTTTAATAACCACGACATCCGCCATGCTCCTGTTACCTCGAAAGGTTTTCTGGTAGGTATGCTCAGCTGGGTGGATTTGAAAAAAGTGCCGGCGGGCGGCGTATTGGAAAGCCTGGATACCGGCGAGGATTACGGAAAGTTGGTCGTAGGCGAAGTCATGACCCGCGACCCAGTCAGCGTTCAAGCCAGCGATACGGTGGGCGATCTGGCAGAAATTCTTTCTGAAAATGAATTTCACGCCGTGCCGGTACTGGAAGGCAACCGTATTGTGGGGATCGTTTCAACGACCGACCTGATCCGGTTTTTCCTGGAAAGCCTGACGCGATAATCCCGCTTCTTTTTAAGGCGGCATGCACTAAAGGATCGGGCGAGCGCAAACATGCTCGCCCGGTTTTTTTATTCGATTTGTAAATCAAACGGCTTCTTAAGTCCTGCCGTACCATGCCGCGCCCAGCATCACCACTTTCATATTCAGCACCACGTACACCGGTACGGACTCGATGAGGGGCCGCAGGCGGCCCACCTGGATAAAATGTTCGAGAAAAATCGCTTGCAGATGGTCATTCCAGATTTTTGGCGGAATGCCGCCGCCGATGAACAAGCCGCCGGTTGCGTTCAGTTTCAGCGCCAGGTTGGAGGCCTCCACGGCGAGGTAGCGGGTGAAAATTTCCAGTGTTTCCACGCTGATGGGACAGCCTTCTTTCGCGGTAGCGCCAATAACGGCTCCGGGTTCTTCCTCTTTCATCCGTTCTTTTACGTATGCGGGTTCTTCCCTGTGCTTTACGTCGCGCAGAAAGTCGTAGATATTGCAGATGCCCATGCCTGACACCACGCGCTCCCAGCTCACGTGGCCGTATTTTTTTTGCAGATACTGAAGCAACTCCCAATCGAAAGGGTTGCGGGGGGCGAAGTCGGTATGACCGCCCTCGGTGGCGAAGGGGTGCAGGGTGGCGCCGTCCCAGTACAAACCGGCCTCACCCAGACCCGTACCGGGGGCAATAATAGCGGCGTTGCCTTTTGATCCGGCCTTGCCGGAATAAATCCGGATCAGTTCCTCTTTTTTCAGTGCAGCCAGGCCATAGGCCTCGGCCTCGAGATCGTTGATCAGAAATGCCTGCTGAATACCGGTGTCGCGGGCCAGTTGGCGGATGTCGATGTCCCAGCCGAGGTTGGTGGAATGGGCTTTGCCGTCCTGAACGGGTCCGGCAAAAGCGATGCTGAGCCGTTCGGGCAGGGGCAGGTTACCCAGGAAATGCCGGATGCCTTCGGAGAGGGAGCCAAGCTGTTTCGATGGATAAAGGGCTTCCTTAACGAGGGCCAATCCGCCGGGGCTGACTTCAAAAAGCCCCAGGTCGGTTTTGGTGCCGCCTATGTCGGCGGCCAGTAGGGTAGCGCCCAGAGGCAGGGGTTGTCTTTTCGGAAAAGCGATGGGAACCGGCGAGTTATTCATGATCAGTAATTTCCGGCAAATCTAATTTTATAAAAACACGCTTCTGATGATGCGAATCAGCATTTGTTTTGATCATTACCCCAGGGCTACGTCCAGTACCATCATCACGCTGAATCCCAGCAAAGTAGCCAGTGTAGCCAGGTCGGTATTGCCCGCCTTTTGTGATTCGGGGATCAGTTCTTCCACTACCACGAAAATCATGGCTCCGGCGGCAAAAGACAGGGCATAAGGCAAAATCGCCTGCATCGACAGCACGGCCAGCGCGCCCAATACCCCAAAAAGAGGTTCCACGGCGCCGGACAATTGTCCGTACCAAAATGCCTTCCCGCGGGACATACCTTCCCGGCGCAGGGGCACTGAGACAGCGGTGCCTTCCGGAAAATTTTGCAGCCCAATACCGATAGCCAGCGCAACCGCGGCTCCGATGGTAGCGGTGGGTAAACCGTATGCGACCGCGCCGAACGCCACTCCCACGGCCAGGCCTTCCGGGATATTGTGCAGGGTGATGGCCAGCACCAGCAACACGCTGCGCCGCCATTTGGTCGAAATCCCTTCTGCCTGCTCAATGGCCAGGCTGGGGTGCAGGTGGGGCATTACCTTGTCCACCACGGCCAGAAAAATGCCGCCCGACATAAAGCCGATCAGAGCGGGCGCCCATTGGGGCAGGCTGCTCGTCGTTTCGCTCAATTCGATAGCCGGCGCCAGCAGCGACCAGAAGCTGGCGGCGATCATTACCCCGGCGGCAAAACCCATCATGGCGTCGAGCACCTGTTGATTCACGTTCCTGAAAAAGAAAACCAGCGCGGCGCCCAGGGCAGTTACCCCCCAGGTGAATAGAGTGGCATAAAACGCCTGAACGGTGGGGTGCAAGGGCGAAATGATATCGATAATGTCGGTCATAAACAGTCTTAAATTCACCCCTGCATATAAACCACCCATTTTTCCACGAAAAAGGGTTCGGAAAACCAGTTGCTGATCGGAAATATTTCGGTGTAGGTTCTGCCGTCGCCGGGCAGCGCGTCAATTTCGGGTTGGATATT
>JAKLJF010000071.1:4991-13056 GCA_023151335.1 Thermoanaerobaculia bacterium
GGGGGCAACGCCTCTCGATAGCACAAAATCGAACGCGTAAAGGCTTTTCAGGTCTTCCGCGCGGCAATGCTGAACCTTTACGTTGTTCAGTCCCAGGGCCTGGGCAATTTCCTGCACGACTTTTATTTTTTTCCCGGTGCCGTCCACCAGCGTAAAGCGAACTTCGGGGAACAGGATAGCCAGGGGTATGCCGGGAAATCCGCCGCCGGTGCCCAGGTCGAGCAAATGGGCGCCGGACAGAAATTGAAACGCTTTGGCAATGGCGAGCGAGTGCAGCACATGGCGTTCCTCCAGGTTGTCGATATCCTGCCGGGAGATCACGTTTATTTTGGCGTTCCAGTCGGCGTAAAGAACGGGCAGCCGGTCGAAACGTTCGTATTGCAGGGGGCTGAGGCCGGGAAAATAACGTTCAATAGCTTTCATCGGCGGGATTATTGGGACAGTTGCTTGAGCATTTTCCGGGCTTGTTCGCGGCGTTCGGGGTCGTTGGTGTTGCCCAGGGCGCGTTCCACGGCGCGATGTGCTTTGTCGCGCATGAGTGGGTTTTCCTTGGCCAGTTGGACAAAAGCCAGCGCCTGGTACCAGTACAGGTCTTCCCCATAACGCGTAAGGTCTTCTATTTTGGCAAAACACTGGATAGCCGTGGCAGGGTCCTCCAGTTCCAGTTGGATAATGCCCAGGAAATACCAGGCGTCCGACTGGCAGATGGAGGTCGAATCCAGCACGATCAGCAAAAGCGGGTCGAGGGCCGATCGAGCAGACTGGCTGGCGGCGAAAAATTGTCGGCAAAAACCTCGGCGGCCGTTTTGGGCCGGGAAAAAAACTGGTAGGCGCCGTACCCTATAGCCGCCACAAGCAGGGCGATAATAACCCAGGGCCAGATCCGGTTTGGCTCCTGTGCCGCCGGCTCGCCGGCAGAATACTGGTTTTCCAGCGCCTGGGTGCGTTTCCAAACGGCGTACCCTTCCCGGTCGCGCAGGGCGGCGAGGGCCCATTCCGGCATGGTGTCGGGCGCCGAAGCCGTTTTTTGCAGATGCGACAGGTATTGCCTGGTACAATCCGATTGGTTTTCCGCTTGCTCCGCTTCGGCGGGATACGGCGTTTCTTCAACGGACTGTTGAGCCGCTTCGAGCAATTGCTGCCGGCACGCGGGCTCCAGGCGTTGCAATCGTTTCCAGGCAAAAATGTGCGAGCGGGTGTTTTGTAAAGCCGCGCTATCGGGAAGAATGGCGGCTATTTGTTCCCCCGGCAGTTCGTCTTCAAGCGACATCGGCTGGCCGCGCTCCTGCAGCCAGTCGCGGTAATGGGCCAGGCTCAGGGCTTTCAGCCACTCAAACACCGGTATTTGCGCGGGCGCCTGACCGGCCCTGGCCAGACGGGCGGCATCCACCGCGGCAGCCTGAAAAAAAACGGCCCCGTCGGCCTCGCTACCGCCCCGCGCCATCACGGCGTTGATGACGGGTCTCCGAAATTCATCGTACACGACCGCCAGGGTTGATTCCGGGTTGTCGCGCAAGCCAGTCAGGTATGTTTCGTTCGGAAATTGTCCGGTGGTGTTGGTCACAGAAGCCAAAAATTGCGGTAAACAGATCGGTTTTGAGGCGTAAAAGTAGTATTTCCGGGCTTAAAAATAAAAAGAGCCAGGACATTGCTGCCCCGGCTCCATGAAAACACCTAAAACCCTATTAACTAACCTTATGAAAAACAACTCTGAAACATCGCTTTAACAAGGGATCATTTTAGCCGATCTCAATTGTTTTTACGATGGTCGTTGCTTCTTCTTTTTTCGGCAGCGTCACTTGCAACACGCCGTTTTCATAAACAGCTTTGATGCTGTCCTGGTTCACCGTTTCCGGAATTTTAAAGGTTCGTTTGAACGAATCGAACCGGAATTCGCGGCGGGTGAACCGCTCGTTGCTTTCTTCCTGTTTGTTTTCCTTCGTTGCGCTCACCGTCAGGTATCCTTCTTCCACATTCAGGGAGAAATCCTTTTTTTCAAAACCGGGGGCGGCAAACTCCAGTTCGAAGCCGTTAGCCGTTTCCAGAATATTGACGGCAGGGCGGTTTACCACTACATCCGAACCCAGAAAATCGCCGATCGACCGGTTGAAGAAGTTATCCAATAAACTGTCTGGCAAAAAATTGGTTGTGGGGAAGGGGCGAAATTTTGCTATATTGCTCATAATTTTAACAAATTTTAACGATTTTAGCCTATTTCAATGGTTTTAACTGCGGGTTTGGTTTCAGCTTTTTTGTCCAGGTTGACGTACAAAATGCCGTTTTTGAAATTGGCCTTTATCTGATTGGTATCGATGGTTTCCGGCAGGCGGAACACGCGTTCGAAGGCGCCGTAGGCAAATTCGCGCCGGTGCACTTTAACGCCCTCCTCCGCGCGGGCGTTTTCTTTTTGCGCCGAAATGGTCAGCAGGTTTTTTTCTACGCTGATTTTAAAATCTTCTTTGTTCAGCCCGGGGGCGGCTACTTCAATGCGGAAGCCATCGGCAGTTTCCAGTATGTTTACCACGGGTTGCACGGCTACAGCGTTGTCGAAAGGCTGGTTCCAAAAATCGGAAAGCAGGTTTTTGGAGGGAGCGTGCTGAAATCTTACGAGCGTCATATTGCTTTATTTTTAGTTTAAAAATGTGTGGTTTGAAATGTTGTGCTCGCTCCCTGTGCTTCAATTCGTGTACCAGGCCGGTTTTTGCCGATTTTTTGGCAGCAAAGCAAAAAAGCGTATGTCAAAATGGCATTAACCATAAGTTGTTAATGTCATTTTGTCATACGCTGTACACACTTTGATGCCTTTTAGTGCAACGCGGTTGGCTTGATATTACTTGATCATTTCAAATCAATCCCCACCACCAGACTTCCGCTCCGTGCATTGCCGCCGCTATCCCGGTACCGGAAGAAGTAAAATCCCGCCGGCAAACCTTCCCGCCGCAGGATGAGGCGACCGTCGCTGCTTTCCAGGCGCCGCAGCAGCCTGCCCGCGGTGTCGTACAGTTCCAGTGTTACCGGCAAGTTTGTGTTTTCGCTGTCAGGGATAAATTCTGCCGATTCGCCCATCGGATTTGGCCTGATCTGCAGGGAGAAATGCTTGTTGCCGGGGGTAAAAACCTTTGAAACCAGAAAATTTTCCCCGATCCGGTGCAGGGTCGTGTCTGTTTGCGCCGGCGGCTGGTTGTCCAGGCGCACCCGCGCCGTATTTTCGATCAGCGTACCGGCCGGCGCATCGGGCGAAACGCCGATATGGAAGGTAAAAAATCCGCGCGAGGCCGGTTCATTTACGGCGGCGGGCGGCAGTTGGGCCGATGGGAATACCACCGTCAGGGTACGGTTCTGGATCGACCAGGTGTACAGGTGCGAGGCCGCGCCGGGGCGGAACGTGCTCAGGTCCAGCCAATCGGAAAGGGTATCGGTCAGCGTTACCGTTTGTACGGTAGTGGAGCCCGTATTTTGAAAACGGATGCGGTATTCGAGTTCGGTAGCCCGGTCGATCCAGTGCCAGGCGGCATAGCCGAGTGGAAAACCGGTTTTCTCCATTCCCATAATGCCGGCACTCACTGTATCGCAGTATGTGTCGCTGTGCACGTCGCCGTTATGCTGCGGGTATTGCAGCAGGTAACCCGTGCTGCCCGGATTGCCGCCACAGCCTTCCACACTGACGGAAATGGGCCGCGGGAATGGGTGCCCCGGCGTTTGTGTGGTCTGGAACGTATACGTGCGGCCATTGGGCGACTTCACCGTAATCACAGTTGAATCATTCGGAACGATAAGCGGCAGAATACCCTGGGTTTTCATCAGATGATCTTCCGTGATGATATAGCCCACCGTGGCCGCCATGGCGCCGCTTCCCTGGTTGAATACCCGGAAATTGATACTGTCGCCACCGAGGCAGGTGCCGTTCACCACCAGATCCGAGTTGTCCCACCCGGGCGCTGAGGGCGGGCAATCGCCCGGCGTCGCGGTGGCGTTCAGGCAAATCGCCGCGCCGGGCGCCGTGTTACAATCCACAGCCACGGTAAGCGAAAAATCCTGGCAGTTGCCGGCGGCAAAGGCTCCCAGGTTAAAGATCACCTTGCTTCCGTCGACAGATGCCGGGACACTGGCCGAAATGAACGTCAGCGCGGGCGGAAGCGTCACTTCCACCCGTGCATTCGTCGCCGCCTGGCTGCCTTCGTTGCACAGCCGTATCCGGCAAACCGTATTATCGCAGGCCACCCAACCATCGGTAGCTACGCTGACCCGCATAAAGGGGCAATTCTGCTGGGCGCCCAGGGCGCTCAGAAATAGGAAAAATGCGAGGATGATGCTGATTTGCCTGGGCATGGATTTATGCTTTGGTTGAATTTATGTTACCGCGGCTTCGGGAGCCTGTCATGGGAGGAGCAGGGGTTTCGCAGAGCAGGCCGGTGTGCTTGAATTCACGTAAATGTCTTCAGGAAATGACTGCTGTTACTGCTTCACCAGTTTCCCCTGCGCCGTTTTCCCCTCTGCCGTCAAAATCCGGAAAAAGTAAATACCGGGCGTAAGATCGCGGCAATTCAGTTCCAGTTGTGCACCCGCAAGCTGAACTTGCCGCAACTGCCGGCCGCCGGCGTCGAACAACAACAGTTGCCCTTCCGCGGTCTCCTCAAAACGGAATACGGCCGACGTAACGGCGGGATTGGGCGATACCTGCACCGGCAACAGGACCTGGTCCCGGGGCGCTTCGTCTACCGAAACCAGAATGGGGCTGGCAATGGTGTTCAGGGCCGTGTTGGTCAGGATGGGCGCGTTGAAATCGAAATAAATGGCCGCGCGGTTTTCGATGCGGGCGCCGGGCGTGAGGTCGGGTTTCATTCTGACGGAAAATTCGACGTATCCCTGGGAACCTTCCTGGTTGGTCGTGCTGTCGGGCAGGTTGATGCCGGCAAAATAGAATTTCAGCGTATTGTTTTGCAGGTCAAAGGTGTAGCGATGGCTCGACGGGCCGGGAACGACGCTGAGCGCATCCAGCCAGGCGGGCAAGGTATCGCGAATGCTGACCACGTAAGCGGTGTCATTTCCGGTATTCTGGAAGCGGATCATATAACGCAGCTCGGGCTCGTCGGCCAGAATGGCGCCCTCCGCCCCGTCGCCGCGCGGCGTTACCCGGATGTCGTTGGGATCGAAAGAATTGGATACTTCCATACAATCGAGGTCGTAAAAAGGCGAGCCCGCCGAATTGCCCGCCCATTTTTCTTGCACGGGTCCGGGCTGGCAGCGCGACAGCAACACGGCCGAACCGGGCGTATAGGGCTGGTTAGGCGCCGGCTCCGCTTCGAAGTAATACACCACTGCCTGGTTGGGGTATTGGAGCGTCAGGGTTTCGCCGGCGTCGAGCTGGAAATTGCCTGAACCGACGATATTCAGGCAGGTATTGCGCAGGCGGTACCAGCGGGGCTGCGCCATATCGCCTGTACCCACGTTTTCGAGCGTAAAAGTCAGCTGGTTGGCGTCGTATCCGGCGTCCATTCTGATAACCGAGTGATCCCAGTCAGGCAACACGGGATAACAGGAATCGGGCAGGATGCGAAAAGCGCTGCACAGATAATCGCCGGTCGCGGCATCGCAGGAGCAGAACACGTCGATCGTGGCCGCGCCTTCCCCGTCGATGTCGAGCGTACCGGCGCCGAACACCAGGCGCTGGCCGTTTTGCGACAGCAGGGACAGACTGCTGCCGACGTAGGTGAGCTCTTCGGCCAATTCCACCTCGATGCGCACATCGGTGGCCTTCTGCGTACCGAAGTTGAAGAATTGGAGATCGTAGCGGCCTTCATAGCAGCTGCGCACTTTGGGAATGGCGGCGCGGATGTAGGGGCGCGGGCAGTCGACCAGCGAGCGCACTCCGATAGCGGGCGTATGAACGGTATCGGTAGTGGAGGCTACTGTAACGCTTTGTCCGTCGCAAGGCAGCCAGTTTTCGGGATCGTACGAACGTTTGCTGATATTGATCTGGTACGTGCCGGGCGGCGTTTGCAGGGCGAACTTTCCGTCTTTCACCGGCGTCAACCACGCTGTACCGTTGGCGTCGGTGGCCGAGGCGTAAAAATGACGCTGGGCTTTTTCGCCGGGGTCCTGCACGCAGTCGTCGTCGAGGTCGTGAAACATGGTGCCGGCAATCCAGGAGCGGTACAGGTCGAAATCAACGCCGGAGCGCATGAGCAGGGCTTTCCCGTTGCGTTGTCCTGCCAGGGCATAGCCGCCGTCGGCGGTCACCAGGGGCCGGGCATAAGACTGGGCGCCTTGCAACGATTGGTGGGGTGTTTTGTCCCAGATTTTATTGCCATCCGCGTCGAATTTGGACAAGGTGAAAACGTAGGTAAAATTGGCGTTATAGAACCCGCCGGTGGAGAGGAGATTACCCTGGTGATCTTCCGTTATCCGGAATTCCGCCCCGCCGCTCACACCGGCCTTGTTCCAGAGCAGATTGCCGTTGGCGTCGGTGCGCAGCAATCGCCCCGGTTTGGCCAAGACAATATGGCCATTTTGTGTCGTCGTCATCCAGGCCGAGCCGGCTTCGTAAGTTTTTTCCCAAAGCAAAGCGCCCGAAGCGTCGGATTTCCGGAGATACATCAGGCCGTTTTTGCCGCCGCTCAGCAGCAGCGAGCCGTCGGACAGTACTTCCAGTTCGTTAATTTTGGCCTGCAGGGAGCTTGACCAGAGTTGTTGCAGACCGGCCGGGGCGTAGGCGTACAGGATGGCCTGTCCGTCGCTGACGTTCACGGCGTGGTACACCGTTCCATCCGGCGCCACCGCCACATCGGCCGTTTGGTAATCTTTGTTCAGGTTGGGCGTAGGGTTGATCAGCACCTCCTGCAGCAGATTGCCTTGTACGTCGAGCAGATGGATAAAGGCGGCCATGTGCTCGGGCTGGGTGGGCGTCCAGTAGTCGAGGAAATCACCTGCCGCGACGATGTTTTGGCTGCCGAGGAGCGCCAGGGCGACATAATTTTCCAAAGTGTCGCCAACGGCATGGCGGCGCGCCCATTCCACGTTGCCCAGCGCGTCGGTTTTCTGGAGCCAGGCCCTGTCGTCAACTTCCCACTGATCATACTCGCCGGCGAGCAAAAAACCGCCGTCGGGGGTTTCGGTAAAATCACAGGCCTGACCGGCGGTGTACAGGCGTTCCCAGCCCTGGGCCAGGGCCGGGCATGTGGCTGTGAGGGCGGCTAACAAAAGCAGAAAAAACACAGGTTTCATAGTCGTTACTTGTTTTATTGATGAATAACCGGCACAAAAATTCCTGTTCCGCCCTGTATTTAAAAAGACATTATCTTTGCAAAATCGAAAAACAATAGTTGGTTGCCGATTTTATAAAATATTATTTATCAATATTTTAGTTAAAAATAAAATTGTTTGAAATCGAAAATGGAATTCGGTTATCCCAAAAAACTTTTGCAATCGTTGAGCATATCGGAACGCGCGGCACTGCGCCGATACCTCTGCTCGCCCTACCTCAATTCCCGAACCGATGTGCTCGCTCTTTTCGACTGCCTTAACGCGTCTGCCGGACAAACAATCACCCGGCAGGCGGCATACAAAAGCGTTTTTCCGGGCAATGACTTCGAAGCCCGCCGGCTGAACTACACTGTATCGTACCTCACTAAACTTACAGAAGATTTTATCGCCCAGCGCGAATGGGATGCCGATGCGGACGCCCGGGATTTGTATCTGTTGCGCGGGTTGCGCCGCCGCCGGCTTTCAGACCTGTCGGAACGCGCGGAGCGGGCCATTGAAAAACGCGCCGAAAAACAGCCGAGACGGGATGCCGCCTACTTCCGGCAACGCTATGCACTTGCTTTCGAACAGTTGCGGGGACGACTGCAGCAGGGCCGCGCCCGCGATTTTGATTTCAACGCCCTGACCGAAGCGCACGAAAAGGCGTTCGTGTACGAAAAACTGAAACTCGGCTGCATGATGCAAAGCCGGCAGACCGTGGCCAAACGGGAATACGGCGCCGGACTCTTGCCGGTGATGATCGATTTTCTGAAAGACCACCCCTGGCTCGAAGAACCGGCCATCGCGGCCTGGTATTACGGGT
>JAKLJF010000720.1:0-334 GCA_023151335.1 Thermoanaerobaculia bacterium
CCCTCTAAACTTTCTAAACCATTCTAAACCTTTCCACACATGTTCAACTTTCTGAGGAAACTCTTCGGCCCGAAGGCCGACTTTAAAGCGCTTGCCCAAAACGGCGCGATCATCCTGGACGTACGCACGCCGGAAGAATTCAATAGCGGCCATGTTGAAGGGGCTTTAAACATCCCCGTTCAGATTTTACAGGGAAAAATTGCCGATCTGAAGAAAAAAGGTAAACCCATTATCGCTGTATGCCGTTCCGGCGCCCGCAGCGGTATGGCTGTCGGGATGTTAAAAAATGCCGGCATCGAGGCGTACAACGGCGGGCCGTGGAATACACTGAAGA
>JAKLJF010000720.1:344-3180 GCA_023151335.1 Thermoanaerobaculia bacterium
TTGCGTCATTGGCCTAATTCTAATGACGATTAATGACGATTAATGACGATTAATGACGATCAATGACGATCAATGACGTAATCACAAAACATGCAATACTGGGATATCATTCAAAACGCCTACAGCGGATATGCCAACTACTTCTGGCACGAGGTAACCCACCCGCACTGGCGCAACTATTTTTACTGGCTGATCGGCATTTCAGTGGTTGTTTACGCACTGGAACTGTTGTTCCCCTGGCGCAAAAACCAGCCCCGAATCCGGGAGGACTTCTGGTTGGATACGTTTTATATGTTTTTCAACTTTTTTCTGTTCTCTCTGGTCGGTTATGCAGCCGTGTCGGATGTAGCGGTCCGGGCTTTCAATGATTTTCTGGGCTGGGCTTTCGGTATACGGAATCTCGTAGCGATAAATGTTGCCACCCTACCCCACTGGGCGCAGTTGCTCATCCTGTTTGTGGCGCGCGATTTTATTCAGTGGAACGTGCACCGACTGTTACATTGGTCGCCCTGGCTGTGGAAATTCCACCAGGTGCATCACTCCGTGCGGCAAATGGGCTTCGCAGCACACCTGCGCTACCATTTCATGGAAACGATCGTGTATCGCACCATCGAATACCTGCCGCTGGCTATGATCGGCTTCGGTATCCAGGATTTTATCCTGGTGCACCTGTTCACCCTCACGATCGGCCACCTCAACCATGCCAATATCTATTTGCCGCTGGGGCCGCTTCAATACCTTTTCAACAGCCCCCAAATGCACATCTGGCACCACTCCGAAAAATTACCCGAAGGTAGTTCCGGCGTTAATTACGGGCTTACCCTCAGTGTGTGGGATTATCTGTTCGGTACCGTGTGGATGCCGAAGAACGGGCGCGACATCAAACTGGGCTTCCCGGGCGTGGACGAGTATCCACACGGATTTTTCAGCCAGATGTTCACACCTTTTAAACGCAACGCATGAATATCCTGAACAATTGGAAATTTGTCATATTGGCCTGTCTCACGCTCGGCCTGGCGCCCTATGTGCCTGAGCCGCATGTATGGGGAAAGCTGCGCTGGGTGGCCGGCGGCGCCGTCGGTATGAAACCCATCGACTGGTTTGATTTGCTGATGCACGGCCTGCCGTGGATGCTTTTGCTCAGGCTGGCGTTGCTGCGGGTGTGGAAAGGGCGTTAAAAATTTCAAACACGGAATATAGATGTTCTAAAAAAACTACCTTTATTCATTAATTTAAAATCAGATCATGCGATACGCCTACCTGCTCATTGCCCTCTTATTTCTACCCCTTTTCTCTCTCGCACAAAACCAGACTGTCGACAAGAAAAAGCATAAGGTCGTCATCCAGCTCACCAGCAACGACACGCTGGTGCATAAAGCCCTGATCAAACAGATTCGCAACGTGCAGGCGGCTGCGCCCAATACCAAAATAGAAGTGGTATGCCACAACAACGGCATCACTTTTCTGCAAACCGCCGTTAGCAAACAATGCCCCGCCATAGTGGAATGTAAACAAACCGGCGTGGATTTCGTGGCCTGCGAGAACACCATGCGCGAACGCAAGATCAAACGCGAAGAACTCACAGCGGCCTGCCGCACCGTACCGGCCGGCCTGGTGGAAATTATCGACAAACAGGAAAAAGGCTGGGCATATGTGAAGGCGGGGTTTTAAGGTTTCAGAATGCCAGCATCTCCCCTATCGCCTTTCCTGCTTTCTCGATCGACAAGATCATCTCCCCTTCCAGCGTCGAATTCAGGGGCACAGCGGGCATATTGGCGGCTCCGATGGTACGAACCGGCGCGTCGAGCCACGGGAAACAGTGCTCGGAAATCCGGGCTGCCAGGCTTTGCGCAAATGTATTGTTCACCGGTTCCTCGGTGATCACCAACACCTTGCCGTGGCGTTTGGCCATCTCGTACATGGCCTGCTCGTCGAGGGGATAAAGCGTACGCAGATCGAGTACCTCTACCCTGCCCTTGAATTGTTCGGCAGCGTTTGAGGCCCAATAAACACCCATGCCGTATGTGACCACGCCGAGCGTTTCACCATTTTTGATCAGTTCAGGATCAGCGGATAAGGCAACGCGGGCTTTCCCGAAGGGAATAATGTAGTCCTCGTCAGGCTCTACCGTCCGGGCGCCTTCGGTGCCGCGCACTTTGGACCAGTACAAGCCCTTGTGTTCAAAAATCACGACCGGATTGGGGTCGTAATACGCAGATTTCATCAAACCTTTCAGGTCGGCCCCGGTGCTGGGGTAGGCAATTTTAATGCCACGGATATTGCACACCACGCTTTCCACGCTGCTGCTGTGGTATGGGCCTCCGCTGCCATAGGCGCCGATCGGCACGCGCAGGATGCAACTGACCGGCCACTTGCCGTTGGTCAGGTAACAGGAACGGCTCACTTCAGTAAACAACTGATTGAGGGCAGGCCAGATATAATCGGCGAACTGCACCTCCACGATAGGCCGCAGGCCGGCAGCACTCATGCCTACGGTACTGCCAATGATGAATGCCTCCTGGATGGGCGTATTGAACACCCGGTGATCGCCGAATTTTTCGGCCAGCGTGGCAGCCTCGCGGAACACGCCGCCGAGGCGCCGGCCTACGTCCTGACCATAAAGCAAACATTCCGGGTGTTTGCGCATGAGTTCTTCGATGGCAAACAGGGCACAATCCACCATCACCTTGGGCTCGCGGCCGGCGGGTTCGCGAACGCCACGCTCTTCCGTGACAGGCGTGGGCGCAAAATCGTGGGTGTACAGGTCTTCGGGGCGCGGGTCTTCGGCGTTGCGGCTTTTTTCAAAATCAGCGGCTACCAGCGCTGCCGCTTCTTT
>JAKLJF010000721.1 GCA_023151335.1 Thermoanaerobaculia bacterium
AGTACCAGGGAAGTCCACAGGGCGAAACCCATGGTGCCCAGTCCCTGCTCCTGGCGGTGGATATCGCCGCCGAAACGGAATTGGGCGCCGGGAGGCAGTTTCATCTGTTCGAGCCGGGTCTTTACTTCACGGGCAACAGTGCCGGTAGGCCGGCCGACCACTTGTGCGGAAAACTGGATGGACGGCATGCGATCGCGGCGTTCGAGCCGTGTGGGAGCGGAGCTTTCGCGCACCTCGGCAAATTGTTTGAGCCAAACCGTATTGCCCAGCGGATTGACAAAAGTGAGGTTCCGGATATCGTCGGCGCTGCGGCGGTCGAAAGCGTCCAATGCAATGCGGATGGGATATTCGTAATCACCCTCGCGGAAGCGGGCGTCGGCATTGCCGCTAAAGGCCGTTTGCAGGGTGAGACCCACCTGGGCCATGGTGAGGCCGTAATCGGCCATGCGCTGGCGGTTCACGTCTACGATCACCTCCGGGTTGCCGGCTTCCACACTGGGCGCAATTTCCACACAGCCCGGCACACTGGCCATTACCCGCTGGATTTGTTCGGACATGGGCAGCAGGCTGTCGAGCACCGGCCCGTTGATCCGCACCTCGATGGGATTGAACGACAGCCCCAGGATATCGATAGGCGAAGCGCTGATCCTGGCGCCGGCGATCAGTTCCTCCAGCCTGACTTTCGCCTTGCGGGCAAAAATATCGGTGGTCTCCTGCCTTGGCTTTTTGTAAGGCGTCAGCACCACCAGAATTTCAGCGAGATAAGGGGCGTTGAGGCCGAAAGATTTCCCGGTGGTGCCCACCGTGGTAAAAGTATTGAGTACGTCTGGTTGTTGACGCAACCACTCTTCCACTTGTTTGGTTACCTCGTTCGTTTGCGTCAGCGACGCATTTTTAGGTAGTTCTATTTGCATCAAAAACTCCCCGCGTTCACCCGGATCGATAAAGGCGTTTCCAATAAATCCTTCCGTGATAAGCAGGATAGAGCCCAGCATCAAGGCTAAAGCGGTAAGTACGCTAAATAATTTGGTTTTCCAGCTCCGCAAAGCCCAGCCCAGGGCCGTCACAAAACCGTCGGACAGCCAGTCGATAAACACCTCGAACCGCAATACCAGGCGCCCAGCCAGGTTTTTTCCCTTGAACCGGTGCACCCTGCCGATGCGGGAAGTAAGCCAGGGCACCAGCGTAAATGATACCAGCAGCGACATCAAAGTAGACACCAGCACCGTCATACAAAACTGCCGGAGCAGATTGGGCACCAAACCGATGGTGAAAATGATCGGGAGGAACACCACCACGTCCACCAGCGTAATACTGATGGCTGTGAACCCGATTTCCATCCGGCCATCGTAAGAGGCCTGTACGCGGTGTTTGCCCATTTCCAGGTGCCGGTAAATGTTTTCGATCACCACGATGGCATCGTCTACCAAAATACCGATGGCCAGGGAAAGCCCCAGCAACGACATCAGGTTGAGCGAGTAGCCCATCAGTTTCATCATGACGAAGGTGCTGACGATGGAGGTGGGGATCGATACCAGTACGATGGCCGCGTTGCGGAGACTGTGCAAAAACAACAACATCACCAACGCCACCAGCAACACGGCGATCAGCAGGTCGTGTACCACGGCATCGGTGGCCTGGCGGGTAAACATGCTGGTATTGGACACTATTTCGAATTTCAACCCCTGACCGGAATAGCTTTTTTCCAAGAGTTGTAAACGTTCCAGCACAAGGTCGGCCATTCGCACCGCGTTGGCGTCGCTTTGTTTGCGGATCTCGAGGCCCACTACCGGTTGCCCGCCGGCCCGGCAAATTACCTCGGCGTCTTTGCTGCCGTCCTGTACTTCCGCGATATCCCTGATATAAATGGAGGAGCCGAAACGCGTTTTGCCCACGACGAGATAGCGGATATCGTCGAGCGTCAGAAATTTTCCGGCCAGGCGAATGCGCAACTGGGTTTCCGTACCGGTTACCTTACCGGTTGGAAAATCGAGGTTGGCCGTTTGTACCGCCTGGGCTACCTGCAGCAACGACAGGCCGTATTGTTCCAGCCGGGCGCTGCTGATATTGATGCGGATCTCCCGTTCTTCTGCGCCCAGCAGGCTTACCTGGGCAACCCCCTTTAACTGGGCGATTTCCGGGACGATCCGGTTTTTGATCAGATCGGTAAAACCGGTACCCGCCACATTGGCCCGCACCGACAAGCGCAGAATGGGCAGTTCCGACAACGCAAACTTATTGATCACCGGCGCGCGTACTTCCTTCGGGAAATTGGGCAAAATCTGGTTGATCTTGCGCTGCATTTCCTGCACCGTCTGGTCAATATTGATGTCCTGGCGCATTTCCACCGCCACAAAACAGATGTTTTCATTCGAGCCGATCTGGATCTGGTCAATACCTTCGATCGAAGAAATGGCGTTCTCGATGGGTTTGGCCACGGCATTTTCCACCTCTACCGGCGAAGCGCCGGGGTAGGCCGCCATGATGGTCACGACCGGCGGATCAAATTTGGGTACCAGTTCGATGGGCAGGCTGAAATAACTGGCCACCCCCATAAATGTCAGTACGGCAAATACGACGATGATCAGCGAGGGACGGCGAATGGATAGGGCGGTGAGATTCATTATTCAGTCATTAACGGCATTGGGCGTCATTGGGTCATTGGGCGTCATTGATCGTCATTGCGTCATTATGCGGCATTGATCGTCATTGGGTCATTTCGTCATTGGGTCATTTCGTCATTGATCGTCATTGCGTCATTGGGCACAAAGGTAAAGAATCCGGGACAGACCAATGACCCAATGACGCCCAATGGCGCAATGACCCAATGACGTTCAATGACCCCATCAAACGGCCATTGCCGTCAGCTCCTCCACGGCGTGTTCGATAAAATTGGGGATCACCGTATCGAAAGTGCGCTGGATCTTTTGCGGGTTGGACAGGTCGCGGATCATCCGGTCGTAGCGGGCTTCGCCGTGTTCCTCCACGATAGACTTCCTTCGTTCAGGTTCGAAAAAATAAGTGAGGAGGCCGCCCGGGTCGGCTTCGGGGTGGAATTGGGTGCCGAACATTTCCGGGCTGAACCGAACGGCCATCAACGCGCGTTCGTAGTGGATGTGCGGGCGGAGTTTTTCCAGGCAAAGTATCTGGGCGCCTATTTGGTGAAAAC
>JAKLJF010000722.1 GCA_023151335.1 Thermoanaerobaculia bacterium
GGATGGAAGATTTCTGGTTGCGGTACGAATGGAAAAAAACGCGGTTCACACTCGGTCAACAGGCTATCCAGACGCCCTTTATCAATCCGCAGGACGGCCGTATGCGTCCCACCCTGGTGACGGGTTTGTGGGGCGAAACGAATGACCTGAAGCACTGGAAAATGGAAGGCGGCTGGATATGGCGCGTTTCGCCGCGCAGTACGGTGAAATGGTACTCGGTGGGCCACTCCATCGGGATATACCCGAAAGGCCTGAACCCCGACGGTACCGCCAGCGGTTATCCGGAGAATCTGGAGAGCAAGGGCGCGGCCCTGCTGGGCATCACCCGGCGTTTCGGGCCGCGGCTGCAGTTGCAAATCTGGGATCAGTACGTGGAGCATATTTTCAATACGGCCCTGGCGCAGGTTGATTACACCCACCCGCTCCGGAACGGCCACAAAGCCCTGGTTGGCCTGCAATGGACGAACCAGAATGCTCTCGCCGCCGGCGGACATGAAGACCAGACGCGCACCTATTTTCCCCGGGGCGCCCGGTCGAATGTCGTGAGCGCGCAGGCGGGCTGGCAACACAACGGTTGGCAAGCCCTGGCTGCCTGGACCCATACCACCGGCGACGGGCGTTTCCTCAATCCGCGGGAATGGGGACGTGAACCGTTTTATACCTTTATGCCAAGGGAACGTATCGAGGGTAGCGGCGACGTACAGGCCGTTACCGGCAGGATTAGTTGGCAACCGGCGGACAAAAAATGGCGCCTGGAAGCCGCTTATGGCCGGTTCTACCTGCCGGATGTCAAAAACGTCTCGCTGAACAAGTACGGTTTCCCATCTTATGAACAGTTCAATTTCGACGCGCGTTATACCTTTGGCGGTGCGCTGAAAGGCCTGCGCGCCCAATTGCTCGTTGTCTGGAAAGGCCGCCTCGGTGAAACCTATGGAAACGATAAATTTGTCATTAACAAAGTGGATATGACGCTTTATAACCTGGTATTGAATTATACTTATTAATTGGTTTATAAGGTTTATAAAATTCATCATTCATCATTCATCATTCATCATTCATCATTCATCATTAGTTATAAATGGAATTTCTCACGCAACCCTGGCCCTGGTGGACGGCCGGCATCATTATCGGCCTGACCGTTCCGGCCCTGTTGATTTTGGGGAACAAACACTTCGGCTTGTCTTCCAATTTCCGGCACATTTGTGCGGCCTGTTTTCCTGCCAACATCAAATTTTTTCAATATGACTGGAAAAAGGAAATCTGGAACTTTTTCTTTGTCGGCGGCATCGTTGCCGGCGCTGCTATCGCGGCATTTCTGTTGAAAAACCCCGATCCGGTTCAGATCCATCCTGAGCTGGCCGGCGACCTGGCCAATTATGGCGTTACCCGCGTCGAGGGACTCGTCCCGGCCGACTTGTTCAATTGGGACAGCCTGTTGACCCTTCGCGGCCTGCTGCTGATGGTCCTGGGTGGTTTTCTCGTGGGTTTCGGCACGCGTTATGCCGGCGGCTGCACCTCCGGGCATGCCATCATGGGTTTGTCCACCTTACAGTGGCCCTCGCTGGTAGCCACTATTTTCTTCATGGCCGGAGGCTTCCTCATGGCCAATTTCATCCTGCCATACATTCTGGCACTTTAAAAAAATTGAAAAAAAGACATGGCAAATACAACATCCTTTAAAGTTACGGAGCCGGCTGCCGCCACAATACCGGAGACGGATTTCGAGGTGCGTTCACTCGATGCAATGTGCGTGAACGAATCGCAAAAAAAACATCCCTGGTGGCACAACCTGAAATATTCACTCGTCGGTATCTTTTTCGGGATCACCTTCGTGAAAGCCGAGATCATCTCCTGGTACCGCATTCAGGAAATGTTCCGCCTGGAATCCTTCCACATGTACGGCGTGATCGGTACCGCGGTCGCAGTTGGGGTGCTCTCGGTATTGCTGATCAAAAAATGGCAGATCAAAACCATCTACGGCGAACCGATCACTTTTTCACCGAAAACCTTCAGCAAGGGCCAGATTTTCGGCGGGTTGCTGTTCGGGTTCGGTTGGGCCATGACCGGCGCCTGCCCGGGCCCGCTTTTTGCCCAGGTAGGTACCGGCGCCACGGTTATCCTGGTTACCATCCTCAGCGCCATCGCCGGTACCTGGGTGTACGGGTATTTCCGGGATAAGCTGCCGCATTAAAAAAACATCTGCTTCTCCCTTTCCGTCAGTTTTCTTCCCAAAACCACTTCCGCGGCAGCGCGGAGTTTTTTAGGCCGGATGCCCGCTTGGGAAAAAGTATGGATATCGACCCAGAGAGTTTCTCCCAGTTTTTTTCCGTTATTTTCCCCGGAGTCGTCGGGCAGGTCTTTGAGGGCACGGTATTCCGCTTCGGCCTTTTTCCATTGCCCGTTCAGGAGGTAACCGTGGGCAGTGGCCGCGCGCGGCCAGTTACGTTTGAGCAAAGAGGCCGCTTCGCGGGCTGCCGCGACGGCCTGTACAGGCTGGGCCGCGAAGCAGGCGTAGTGGCCGTAGCGGGCTAGCGCGTTACCCAGGCGCTCGCGGTTTTTTGAAGTGCTGTCGACGGCGAAGAGCGCGCGACAGGTGGCGATATAAGCGAGAGATGTATCGGCCGCAGAGCGGTAATCCTGGGCTTCAGCCGCGGCGGCGATCGTTGCTTCCAGAGCGATAGCTATTTCGATCTGCCGGGCGCGCCATATTTCCCGTGCTTTGGGAATATCCGCCCGGACAGCCTCGGCCAGTAGGGTGTCGGGGTGGCTCTGCAACAGGGGCAGGATGCTGGCGCCAATGCCGGGGTATATTGTGTCGAGTTGGATGAGTTCTACAACAAGCGTGTGGAGAAGGGATTGGCCTCGATCCTTTTCAAGGGCTGCGGAGAGGTAATGTCTCCTAGCGTTGTCGATACGGCCGTTGCAGAGGAAAGCATGGGCGAGATAGCCTGCAATACGGGGCGAAAGATTGTCGAAATCGGCAGCTGACTTTGCCACTAGCAAAGCTTCTGATGGTTGATGATTGAGCAGATATGTCCAGGATAGATAAGATTGTGCAATAGCCGAGCATCCGGTTTTATAGGTGCTGTTTTCGGGGTAAAACCGGATCAATTCTTCACACGTTTTAACTACTGATTCCCCATCCTTAATAGCTTCATGATATTTTTT
>JAKLJF010000723.1 GCA_023151335.1 Thermoanaerobaculia bacterium
AGCCAAACGATTCATTTATCAAACCAAAGATTTTTATGAAAAAAAGTATCCAACTTTTCTACATGGTGTTCTTTGCGCTGTCACTTGGCGCTTTGATCCAATCCTGCGGAGACGGCCCCGACGAGGTTCCGGTAAAAGGCGTAAAACAATACAGCCATCAAGTAGCGACCGACTGGAACAAACTGTTTCTGGATGTCGAGCGTTATGCAGCCGGATACCGGCCAGGCCCGGCTCCCCGCGCTTTGGGCTTAATGGGTTATGCGGCCTATGAAGCCTGCCTGCCCGGCATGCCCGACTATAATTCGCTGGCGAATTTGTTTCCCGGACTGAGTATCCCGGCCGCCGCCGAAGGCGAGTATCACTGGCCTACCGTGGTGAACGAAGTTTACGGTTACTTCATGCCGCGGTTCTTTCCCAATGCGTCGTCCGATTTTCTGCAAAAAATGGCCACTTTGCAGGCGGCCAACAACAGCAAATTCCAGGCAGAGACCTCTTCCGAAGTTTTCCTGCGCTCTCAAAAACGCGGGCAGGATGTCGCGGCTGCCGTCTGGGAATGGTCAAAAACAGATGCCGTTGGCCATGACCACTACAAAGATCCGTTCGGCACTTACAAGTGGCAGGACCACTACGACAGCCCCGGCGACTGGGTTGCCACAACTCCCGGCCCGCCGCAACCAATGGGCGCTGTTTACGGACAGGCGCGTACCTGGGCATTAAGTGAAGCCGATAAACTGTGCCGCCCGCCATTACCCTACAGCGAAAGCCCGAATTCTGCCTATTATTCCCAGGGCCTCGAAGTGTACGCCCAAAATACCCCTACGTGGTCTTACACCGCGGAGTGGATCGGTGAATTTTGGAGCGACGACCTCCTCAACCTGACCTTCAGCCCGGGCCCACGCTGGGTTGCCATAGGCGTCCAGATCTGCGAACTGGAAAATGCCGACCTGGAAACCGCTCTCGAGGCATACGCCAAAACCGGCATGGCGCTGAGCGATGCCGCCGTGGCTGCCTGGTACTCCAAGTACTACTACAATATCGAGCGTCCGCAAACCTGGATCAATAAAGTTATCGACCCGAACTGGAAACCCGGCCTGGACAATCCGCTGACCGGCGACAAGGGCTTCACGCCACCGTTCCCGGCCTATCCGTCCGGCCACTCCACCATGGGCGGCGCCGGCGCAGAGGCTTTGGCCAGTGTTTTCGGATATGCCTACAGTATGACAGACCGCTGCCACGAAAACCGCAGCGAATTCAACGGAACACCCCGCACCTTCGGAAGCCTGTATGAAATGGCGCTGGAAAATGCCTGGTCACGCGTCCCATTGGGCGTCCACTGGCGTATGGACTGTGATGAAGGCGTTCGTTTTGGCACCGTGATCGGCCGAAAAGTGAACGCGCTGCCCTGGAAGAAATAGAGAGGAGGGTTGTGAGGTTTAGAGGGTTTAGAAAGGTTTAGAGGGTTTAGAGGGTTTAGAGGGTTTAGGAGGTTGTTTATAAAGTTTATAAAGTTTAAAGGTTTGTAAAATTACAGAGGTTTATGGGGGTTATTGGGTCTATATTTGCGGGCCCGTAATCTTCGTAAACCTCCTTTTTTTAATTTGATATTATTCTGAAAATGAAGCGATCATATAATAACAACCGCTGCAATTTCATTTTGATTGCTCTTGTTTTTGGCATTATGCCCGGCTATTACGCTTGTCAGTCGCCCGAGTCAAACCAAGCGGTTGAACGCATGGAAAAATACGGCAGCGGGGCAATTTCCCGCCGATACCAGGAAATAAACGGCAAAAAGGAAGGCAAAATGACCGATTATTTTCCCGATGGCCGCCTGAAGGCGGAACGTTGGTTTCAAAATGACCTGCAAACCGGTCGAACCGTACTGTATTACCCCGGTGGGCAAATCAGAGAAGTGCAGTATTACCAGAACGGTAAAAAAGAAGGCGGCGACAGCCTTTTTTATGAAAACGGCAGCCTGGAGTTTGTCGTCGAATACCATCAGGAAAAAAAACATGGCTTTATGCGGAAATGGGGCCCCGACGGCAATCTGGTCATCGAAGCGCAATACAATATGGATTCTCTCGTCGAAGTGAAGGGGGAGCCGGTACGCCCTGGCCATCCTGCCACGCCGGACGAGCCCAAAAGAAAGGATTGAAAACGCGGGTTTTAAGCGAAATTTAAGGTAAATCCTAAGGTATCTTTAAGTCGTACCGCGGGTTCTGTTGCTATTTTTGCCGGATTTCGCACCAGATTTTCCGGCAGGTATGCTCTTTCCCATTTAATTTTTTCCCAATGTACAAACTTATTCTATCCACTGTCTTTTGCCTGATAGTGGCAGCCAAGTCGCTTTCCCAGGTACAAACGGACACCTTTAAAAATCAGGTAATCCGGGAAATCAGCATAAAGGCCCGGCGCGAAACCATCCAGCGTTTGCCTGAAATCCAGGGCGCCTACCTCTGGGCAGGCAAAAAAAACGAGGTCATCCAACTTCAAAACATCGATGCCAATATCGCTGAAAAAACACCGCGCCAGATCTTTGCAAAAGTGCCCGGGGTTTTTGTTTATGATATGGATGGCGCCGGAAATCAGACCAATATTTCTACCCGTGGCCTCGATCCGCACCGGGGATGGGAATTTAATATCCGGGCAAATGGCATTATTACCAATTCGGATGTATATGGTTATCCCGCCAGCCACTTTAGCTTGCCGATGGAGGTTATAGGACGCATTGAATTGGTGCGCGGCACGGGGGCGCTTCAATATGGCGCACAATTCGGCGGTATGCTGAATTACTCGATCAAAGAACCGGACACTACAAAGACGCTTGGGTTTGAAACCGTCAATTCGGTGGGCTCCTATGGCCTCTTCAGCACCTGCAACATGGCCGGCGGGAAAAGCGGGAAATTTCAGTATTATGCTTTTTACAGTAAGCGGGTCAGCAACGGATACCGGCAGAACAGCGAGTCGGAATATGACGGGCAGGGAGCCATGGTAAAATACACGCCCTTTCCCAATCTGACAATGAAAGCCGAATTGCTGCGCTCCAACTACCTCTATCATATCCCCGGCCCGCTCACCGACGCTATGTTCGCCGCCGACCCCCGCCAGTCCACCCGTTCCCGTAATTATTTCAACCCGGAGATTTATGTGCCATCCTTTACCGTCGATTGG
>JAKLJF010000724.1 GCA_023151335.1 Thermoanaerobaculia bacterium
GCCCAGCACGATTCCAGGGCAGAACTAAACATAAAAGGTGGCTCTGAAGGTATTTTCGTTACCTCCGACGAAAGAATATGGCTGGCAACCAGCTCCGGTGACACCTATTATACCGATGGAATAGAACAGTCCTGGCGACTGGGATATTTCCAGTCGAAACGGCTGAATTTTTCCCCTTCCAGGGTATTTAACCGAATCCTTTTCTTCAATGACAGGATCGGATTGATTTCCGGCAATATCGAGGGTAAAAACGGGAAAAAGGATATCATATACAGGACGACCGATGGCGGCCGGAAATGGAAAGCCGTTCGCTTTGGGAAAGAGGCCCGGATCGATGCAACCTGTGTCACTGAAAATGGCAGAGCCTGGATGGCAGGTAATTCCCGGATCATTTATTACTCCGACGATTTTGGCGAAACCTGGCGTTATAAAAAACACCCGGAGGACACCACGAACCAGCGCATTCAAACCCTCTTTTTTTTAAACGACCGGGAAGGCCTCGCCGGCACAGTCTGGAACAGAATCTATTATACCAAAGATAACTGCGAAACCTGGCAGATCATGGAAACCCCATTGGATCAGAAAAAACTACAGATTGTGTACAGCCGGGACCGGCCGGAAATCAATAAAGTGGTCTTAACGCCAACCCAATATATCGTCGATCAGAATAATCGAATTTTCTATTCGGATAAAGACAGTATTGTTTGGCGCAGTCTGCCGGATGTGATCGCTTTTGAGTATGATAAATCCCGGAATAACCTGTATCTGATCGATCAACAGTTGAACGTTTTCAGCGTCGGCGACAGGGCGGATAACGCGCGGGATTCCCTTGGCCGCTTAAAAAAGGAACCGCGCTCCCTTTTTGCCCGAAATGGCAGTCTGTATGCCTGGCTGGGGGACGAAATCGCGCGGATCAATTCCTCCTCCGCCTATACCACGCCGATTTACACGGAAGAATATCCGATTGAAAATTTGTCGTTCAAACCCAAAACGAGGCATAAAGCCTGGGGGATTTCCGAATCCCACGTATATCAATCCGACGACGACGAAAAATCCTGGCACCGGGTGAAACATCTGGATTTTTCCATCGGGTCTTTTATACCGCTGAACGATACCACCGCGGTTATCTCGGATAGCGACTATGACAGATATTACCTGCTTAATACTGCCAGCGGTCGCTTGGAGGATTATCTTTTGCCCAACCGGATCACCGGTGCTTTCTCCCTGGGACAAATAGCGTCTGTTGCTCTGGAAGAAATCAGTACGGGCTGTTTCCACCATTTTACATCCGCTATCCTTTTTACCAAAAACGGAACTGATTTTAAGGCGACGCAGATGATTTCGGACAATTCCCGTAGCAAAGAGGTCCTGCAAGTGGAGCGCACATTTTTCGGCGAGGAGTTAGTCTTATTGCTGGGCCTGATCCAACCGGAAAACCGGAAAACACTGACGCTTTCCGATTTTGGCATTACTGAAAAAGACCGCGCTGCATATCGCAACATAATAGATAATCTGGAACAGGAAAACGATCCCGACAAATGGCATGAACCCTTCAGCCTGCCTTTCCAAAATGTCGACTATTCGTTCTTTCGCAATTTTGAAAACAAACTTGGAAGTATAAACCCTGAAACGCTCGGTGCGCTGGTATCCCGCGTACCCGGTGTATGGAGTACCACGGTAAATACGCGAAAAATAACCATCAAGACCTATGACGGTCAAACCCTCACTATGAGCAATGAAGACACTAACCCCAATGCCTGGTATGTACCCTGGGTGATCGAAACGAATGGATTTACCTATAAATCGGTACGGCCGGAACTCGGCAGGTTTTACCTGAAATACTTTAAAGGGGAGCTCCCCGAAACGGAAAACGCCCGGCTGATCTTCGATCTGGCCAGGGAGGAGTATGAGGCGTACTTGAAGAACAGGTAAACCGCATAATGGCGGGGCCTTGAGCGCATCTTCATCCCGGTGTGGTAAGGCCTTGTCAATCCATCAGCACCCGCCGGCCTTCTTTGGCCGACAAGTGAATGGCCTCCACCACGCGGATATCCAGCCACCCTTCCTCGCCAGGCACCAGCAGCGGCGTATCGTCGAGGATAGCGCGCGCGTCGTCGTCCATTTGCCGGGCTTGCTGGTTGGGGATTTTTTGGTTCAGCAACGTGCCGTCGCTCGCCGAACCCTGGATGCCGCTGTACGACTGGAAGGGCTCAAGTTTGTACCAGCCGCGTTCGGCGGTCACGTACAGGTAGTTCATGCTCATACCGAGGCTGGTGGCGCAGTTGGCCAGGGCGCCGGAGGGAAATTCCAGCTGGAACAACGTCGTTTCGTCGGCGCGGGTATAAATTTCCGGCCGGGTGGTTTTTTCCTGCGCTACCACGGCAATGGGTTCTTCGCCGGTCACGTAGCGCGCGGCGTTGAGGGGATACACGCCCATGTCGAACATGGCGCCGCCGCCCATGGCGCGGTTTTGTTTCCAGTGGTCGGTGCGGGGGTCGAAGTATCCGGCGGCCACGGAGATCAGTTTCACTTTGCCGAAAGTCTGGTTGCGCCGGTAGTCGATTATTTGCCGGGTGTTCGGCTCGTGTTGCATGCGGTAGCCGATGGCGAGTTTCACGCGGTTGACAGCACAGGCTTCTATCATGTCATCACATTCGGCAACCGTAAGCGCCATGGGTTTTTCGCACCACACGTGTTTGCCGGCGTTGGCCGCGCGCACGGTGTATTCCCGGTGCATCGAGGGCGGCAGCACCACGTACACCACGTCGATGTCGGGGTTGTCGGCGATGCGGTCGAAATTGCTGTAATCGTAGATATTTTTATCCCGCAGTCCGTACTGTTTTTGCCAGCGCGCCGCCTTTTCCGGCGAGCCGGTGACGATACCGGCCAGGTAGCAGTGCTGCGTCAGTTGCAGGGCGGGCGCCAGCAGGTCGGTGCTGTAATAGCCCAGGCCCACGAGCGCCACGCCGAGGCGCTCTTTTTTCTTTTTGAACAGGATATTGGGAAAGCCGGAGGTGACCAGGGCCGCGGAGCCGAGGGCGATCTGTTTGAGAAATGTTCTGCGGTGGGACATGGGCGGTGGACGGTGGGCGGTGGACGGTGGGCGGTGGACGGTGGACGGTGGACGGTGGACGGTGGACGGTGGACGGTGGACGGTGGACGGTG
>JAKLJF010000725.1:0-1851 GCA_023151335.1 Thermoanaerobaculia bacterium
CATCAAAAGCGGCGGTAAACAAAAAGTACTTTCCGAAAAAACCGGCCGTTGGCGGAATACCGGCCAGCGAAAGCATGGACAAAGCCATCGCCCCGGCGAGAAAGGGTTGTTTTTTGCTCAGGCCGTTAAAAGCGGCGAAGGTTTCGTCCTGATTTTGTTCCGCCACCAGCAGAAAACAACCAAAGGCACAGATCGTGGCCAGGGAATAGACCAGGGTATAGTACAGGATAGCGCCTGCCGCTCCCGGCTGTCCGGCTACCAGCACGGCCAGCAGCAGATAGCCCGCGTGGGAGATCGACGAATAGGCCATCATACGTTTGAAATTCGTCTGGAAAATAGCCGTCGTGTTGGCCAGGGTCATGGTCAGCCCGGCGATCATGGCCAGTGCGGCCATCCAGAATTCGTCCGCGCCGGCAAAAGCGGTGCTGAACAACCGGTAAAATGCCGCGAAGCCTGCCGTTTTCACCACTGTGGCCATAAATGCCGTTATGATGGTGGGGCTGCCGGTATATACGTCGGGCGCCCAAAAATGAAAAGGCGCGGCGGATACCTTGAAGCTCAAACCGATGACGATCAGTAATATACCTACACTGAGCATTTGCGGAGAATGTCCTTCGGCGACGATCACCGAGTGAATTTGCGCCAGGTCGAAACTGGCCGTGGACCCGTATACCAGCGCGATGCCAAACAACAGAATGCCCGTTGCAAAGGCGCCCATCAGGAAGTATTTCATGGCTGCTTCGTTGGAGCGCAGATCATCGCGGCGACTGCCGGCCAGCACATACAGGGGAATACTCAGGATCTCGATACCGAGGAACAACATCACCATGTTGGTGAAAGAAAACATGCACAGGGCGCCGCAGAGGCTGAACAGGATCAACGCGTAATGATCGCCGAGCGTTTCGTGCAGTTCTCGAAACCCCCAGCGGGTGAGGCCGAACAGGAGCAGTGTGGCCAGCAGCACGACCACTGTAAAAGACAAGGCGTAGTCGTCGAACCGGAACATGGGGGCGTACAACTCGTTGAACCAGCGGCTGCCCTGGTACAGGTCCATGACCGTGACGATGAGCGCCGCCAGCGTGCCGCCGATGCGCAGCGACTGGATCAGGTCGCGTTTTTTCAGCAGACCGGCGAAGAGGACGACAATTGCGGTGAGGAAAAGTATTATAAGTGCTTTCATTTTATCTGTTAAATTTAAAACTGCACCGCTCCCAAAATCCGATTCACACTTCCATCTGTTAAATTCAATATCACCTGCGGAAAAAAGCCCAGCAACAGCACCATTCCCGCCACGGCCCCCAGCACGATCCATTCCCGCCGATCCACGTCTGCAAAGTTTTCAGTTTGCCGGTTGGCTTCGCCGAACATGGCCAGACCGTAAGCCCGTAACATATACACTGCACCGAAGATAATAGTCAGGCCGGCCGCGGCGCCCAGCCAGGTATTATAGTTCCAAACGCCGTTGAGCAGCAGGAATTCGCCGACAAAGCCGTTGGTGAGCGGTACGGCCACCGAGCCAAGCATGACGATCATGAACAGCGCGGCAAATTTCGGCGCCGACCGGGCAATGCCGCCCATGTCGATCAGTGAACGCGAGCCCAACCGGCGCTCCAGCAGATCGACGATAAAAAACAGTCCAACGACGTTGATCCCGTGGTTGAGCATCTGGATCATGCCGCCCTGTACGCCGGTTTTGTTCCAGGCCATTACCCCGGCGGCGATCAGGCCGACGTGTGCAATGGAGGAATAGGCGATCAATCGTTTCAGGTCGCTTTGTTTGACGGCGATCAGGCTCGCATACACTATTCCGACGACGGCCAGGCCCAGGAATATGGGCGCCCAGGCGTGCAG
>JAKLJF010000725.1:1861-3164 GCA_023151335.1 Thermoanaerobaculia bacterium
TGTTTGACGGCGATCAGGCTCGCATACACTATTCCGACGACGGCCAGGCCCAGGAATATGGGCGCCCAGGCGTGCAGCGCCTCCGGCGCCAGGGGCACCATCCAGCGGATAACCCCGTAAATGCCCATTTTCAGCATGATGCCTGAAAGCAGCATGGTGCCGCCTGTAGGCGCGGTCACGTAAGTATCGGGCTGCCAGGTGTGGAAAGGGAACACCGGCATTTTCACGGCAAAAGCCAGAAACAAGCCCAGCATGACCCACCAGGCCGTGGCAGAGTCGAGTTGAACGGCCACCAGATTTTCCCAGTTAAAGGAGTGTGCCGCCGCCGGCAGTCCTTCCTGAATAAAACCGGGCGTTTTCAGGTACACCGCCAGCAGCGCCACTAGCATAAACAGGGAGCCTACGAAGGTATAAATAAAGAATTTCAGCGTTACCCGGATGCGGTTTTCGCCGCCCCAGATGGCACAGATAAAATAGATCGGGATCAGGGCCAGCTCATAAAATACATAGAACAGCAAACCGTCGAGCGCCATGAACACGCCGTTGAGCGCCCCGATCATCAGCAACACCAGGCCGTAGTAACGGTTTTCGATTTCAAATGGCCGGTTAAAACTGGTGTAGACGATGATCGGCGCCAGCAGGTTGGTGAGCAACACCAGCAACATGCTGATCCCGTCGAGGCCCAAACGAAACGAAATACCGGCCTCCGGCAGCCAGGGCTGGTTCAGCTCGTAATTAAAGGAACCGTCGCCGTTGAAACCAGCCAGCGCTATAACCGTGATGGCCAGGTTGGCCAGCGTTGCCGTCATGGCGATTGGCCGCGCCGGCAAATGCCGGCTGCCGAGCAGGGCCAGCGAGGCGAGAAAGGGTATGAGGAGGAGAAGTAGAGACATGTAATTACATTTCGCTTGCTATCTGTGCAATAGCAAGAGTGAGCGCATTTTCTAAAAATTGCTTAATATTTTTTTCTTTAGTGCTAACATCCCCATTAATTGATATAACGTGCGGAGGAATGGGCATTGGTAATACTGAATCAAGTGAGTCGTTGTCATCAAGGTATTTTAATTCCAGAAATGCACCAATAGCAAGGGTTGCATCTTGATATCCATAATGATGAAGCGTAATTACAAATCGATATTTTTTCTCTGGTGAAACCTGCAGATTAAGCGCGATCCAAGATTTGGGGAGAGTTCGATTAAAAAAGTAGTCATGCATTTTAGCATAACTCACAATTTGCTTAAAATAATAATCACTCAATTTTAACCCTTTGTCATTTGTGCGAGTGTCATCAAAAGCGCAGCTA
>JAKLJF010000726.1:0-345 GCA_023151335.1 Thermoanaerobaculia bacterium
TCAGAATAAATTCAGCCAGTTTGTGCTTACTGACCATTCTGATCAATTCTTGTATCTGGTTAAAATCCATATCGAAGATCGTTTTGCTTGTGGGCCAAAAATATCATCATTTCTTCACCCGTTCCATATAAGCGCCGGTGGCGGTATCGATTTTAATCAGATCGCCGACCTCGCAGAACAGGGGCACCCGCACCTCGGCGCCAGTTTCCACGGTAGCCGGTTTCAGGGTATTGGTAGCGGTATCGCCGCGTACACCGGGTTCGGTATACGTGATTTCCAGGACAACAGTGGATGGCAATTCTACGGAGAGCAGCGTTTCCTTTTGGGCATGAAACAACACGTCCA
>JAKLJF010000726.1:355-2910 GCA_023151335.1 Thermoanaerobaculia bacterium
GAGGAATTTACCGTTCTCGATCATTTCGCCGGGAATAGTTACCTGGTCGTAGGTTTCCTGGTTCATCACCACATAGTCATCGCCGTCGGGATAAAGGTATTGAAACTTGCGGCGTTCCACCCGCACTTCGGTGATGTTGTGGCCACTTTGAAAGGTATGTTCGATGACTTTGCCGGAAGTAGTGCTTTTAAGTTTAGTCCAAACTTTGCCGCTACCGCGGCCCACCTGAAAGCGTTGAAAATCAATGACCTTGAGGATGTCGTTGTTCAATTCGATGCAAAGGCCGTTGCGGATATCGGCGGTCGTTGCCATAAAATTTAGTTATGAGTTATGAGTTATGAGTTATGAACTTGGAAGCCAGGGCCCTGAAAAAGGTGCGCAAAAGTAGAGAATTCTGTTGAATAAAATTCCGGCGATCCCATTTCCCAAAATAAATTCCTCTGCAAGCAGCATTCCACCTGCCCTTACAAAAGAATATTCCAAAACTACTCATCACTCATCACGCATCGCTTCTAATACGCCCACTTCAAATACAGCGATCCCCAGGTAAAACCGCCGCCGAAAGCCGTCAGGATGATGTTATCTCCTTTTTTAAAGCGGTTTTCGTATTCCCACATACAGAGTGGCAGCGTACCGGCAGTTGTGTTGCCGTACTTGTCGATATTGATGGTGACCTTTTCGATAGGGAAATGCAGGTGTTCGGCCACGGAGCTGATGATCCGCATATTGGCCTGGTGCGGTATCACCCAGTCGAGGTCATCCACGGTCATTTTATTGCGGCGCAACAGTTCGGACGCGGTGCTGACCATGCCTTCCACGGCGTATTTAAAAACACGTTTTCCATCCTGGTACACATAATGTTCACGGTTGGCCACTGTTTCGGCGCTCGGCGGTCGCAGGGAACCGCCGGCCTTCATGTGCAGGAATTCCCGTCCGGCGCCATCGCCACGCAACACAAAATCCTGAATGCCCATGCCGTCGCGCCGGGGTTCGAGCAATACGGCAGCGGCGCCGTCCCCAAAAATGACGCAGGTATTACGGTCCTGATAGTCGACAATGGACGACATCATATCGGCGCCGACCACCACCACTTTACTGTAAGTTTCATTGGCTACGAACTGGGCGCCGGTGGCCAGGGAAAACAGGAAGCCGGAGCAGGCGGCGTTAATGTCAAAACCAAAGGCATTTTTGGCGCCGATTTTATCGCAAACGGTGTTGGCTGTGTCGGGAAAAACCATGTCGGCGGTGACGGTACCAACGATGAGCAGGTCGATCTCGCCGGGTTTGGTACCCGTTTTTTCAAGCAAGCCCTTTACCGCCTCGGCGGCCATATCGCTGGTAGCCCACCCCGGCCTGCGAAGAATACGGCGTTCTCGGATACCGGTACGGGTAGTAATCCACTCATCGTTGGTGTCTACCATTTTCTCGAGGTCTGCATTGGTCAGTTTATCTTCGGGTACCCAACCAAAAACGCCGGTGATTGCGGCGCGGGTTTTGTTCGCCATACTTATCGTTTTTTTATTCAGGGCGGCAAAGGTAGCGAACTTTTCAGTTGACGAACAGTTATTGGTTTTTCGCTAAATCCCCGGTTCATTTGCAATTTAATCCACTACGCTGTTAAAGAATTGAAAAGGCGAAACCTGCACACCCCTGAAACACGGACAAAGTCGTTTCTTCGCGCACGTTTTTAATAACCCGTGTTACGTTTTCTGTAAGCGGCAGTCTTAAAATCCCGATAGCAGGCCCAAAATATTTGTCCGGAATTTATAAACAATTGAAAATTAAAATCATTTCCGTTTTATGCAAAAGCACTTGCTTCTCCCCCTGTTCCTGTTCATATCTGCCGTTGCCGTCGCGCAATCCATGCCTGCCGAAGTAAAAAAAGTATCTGATAAATATGCTTGTGCCGCATGCCACCTGATGGATGGCCGGCTTGTAGGCCCCAGCTGGAAAGAACTGGCCAGGAAAAAATACAGTGCCAAGAAAATGGGCCAGCTGATCCGGAATCCAAAGCCTGAAAACTGGCCGGGCTATCCTCCCATGGCTCCTATCGCCAACATTACCGATGCCGAAGTGAAAGTGGTGGCCGATTGGCTGTCCACGGTAAAGTAAGCCCTGAAAACCGTCAAACTGACTATCGATCAAAATTATGGCACGAAAAGACGACTTTACCGCCGAAATACAGGGCGGCTACAATTTTTCCGGCGCTTCTATCGTATTGGGGGGCGCCATGCTCGACGGAGAGGCCATCCCGGCCCTGCAGGTAAAAGTTCCCCTGCGTACGATGAACCGCCACGGCCTGATCGCCGGCGCTACCGGCACCGGCAAAACCAAAAGCCTGCAGGTGCTTGCCGAACAACTGGCCGCTAACGGCGTACCCAGCCTGCTCATGGATATCAAGGGCGACCTCTCCGGCGTAGCTATGCCGGGCACGGACAATCCGAAGATTACCGAGCGCTCCGGCAAAATCGGCGTTTCCTGGCACCCTACCGGCAACACCGTCGAGTTCCTCACCCTGTCGGGTGAAAAAGGCGCCCGCCTGCGCGCCACGGTGA
>JAKLJF010000726.1:2920-3163 GCA_023151335.1 Thermoanaerobaculia bacterium
GCCGTATCCTGGGCCTGAACGATACCCAGGGCGGCGTGGTGGCCGTGGTATTCAAATATTGCGACGACCGCGAACTGCCTTTGCTCGATCTGAAAGATTTTAAAAAGGTGCTCCAGTTCCTCGGCAACGAAGGCAAAGCTGAGATCGAGGCCGAATACGGCCAGTTCAGCGCCGCCACAGCCGCAACCATCCTGCGAAAAGTGGTGGAACTGGAACAACAAGGCGCCGAGCAGTTTTTCGGCG
>JAKLJF010000727.1 GCA_023151335.1 Thermoanaerobaculia bacterium
GATTATAACCGCGACGGCGCCCCGGATATTTTTTGCTCCTCCCTGCCCATTGGTTCGCAGGAGGTACAGGTATATCAGGGATATTTTGAAAATAACATGCTGAAACTCAAGCCGGTATTATTCACTTATCCCGGTTGTGGCTCCTGTGATCCGAGCTTCATTTATTACCCCTCCACCGTTCCCGGCTTTTGGACCAACCTGTATATTGCCGACACCGACATACCGGCGGTGGACGATATCGACGGCGACGGCGATCTGGATATTCTCACTTTTGACGGCGCTGCCGGCGGGCACGTCTGGCTGGTCAAAAATATGTCGGTGGAAATGGGCTTCGGGTTCGACAGCCTGATATACCGCGTCACCGACCGCTGCTGGGGCCGTTTTTACGAAAGCGGCCTGACCCTTTGTTCCAACTGCCTCAGCCCGGCGCCCGACACCTGCGCAACCTGTTTCAGGGGCCCGCTCCAGGTGGAAGAGCGGGAGGAACGGCACCCCGGTTCCACCCTGATGACCTACGACCAGGATGGCGATGGGGATAAAGAGATCGTTCTGGGCGATATTTCCTTTACCTGCCTGAATATGATGACGAACGGCGGAACACCCGGACTCGCCTGGATGTCGGCCCAGGACGACAATTTCCCCTCGTACGATACCCCCGCCGACCTCTTCATTTTCCCCGCGGCATTTTACCTCGACCTGAACAACGACGGCAAAAATGACATGGTCGTGGCGCCCAACAACAAATTTTCCAACGAAGACCGGCAAGGGGTATGGTACTATCAGAATACGGCGCCGGAAGGACATCATTTTACCCTGGAAACCAAAAGGTTGTTCGTCGGCGAAATGATCGACCTGGGTTCGGCCACCCACCCGGCGCTGGTGGATGTGGACGCCGACGGCCTGCTCGACCTGGTGGTGGGCAATTACGGCTACTACACCCCCGGCAACGCCCAGAATGCCAGCCTGTATCTGTACCGGAATACCGGCACAGCCACCGAGCCGCGGTTCACGCTCGAAGATACCGACTGGCTGGGCCTTTCTGTTTTTACCCCGAACGATTTCGATTTTTATCCCGCTTTCGGCGACCTCGACAACGACGGCGATACCGACATGCTGGTGGGCAGCAATTTCGGCGCCGTGTATTGCTACCGCAACACTGCCGGCCCCGGCAAACCGATGCAGCTGCAGCGCGACTTCAACGTCATGTGGGCCACCCTCGACGTCAGCTCGTATTCCACCCCGGTAATCATAGACCTCGACAACGACGGCCTGATGGATATCGTGATGGGCGAGCGCAGCGGCAACCTGAATTTTCTCCGCAATGTAGGCGCCCCGGACAATCCCATTTTCAACCCTACCCCGACTTTTTCCAAACTCGGCGCTGTCGACACACGGGTTCCCCCCTTCGACGTGGGCTTCAGTGTACCCGTTTTTGTCGCCCAACCCAATGGCGCCCTGCTGCTCGTAACCGGCACCCAGGACGGCCATCTTGAAGCGTACACGGATATTACCGCGTCGGAATCGCCCTACACCATCGTCTCCGACCGCTGGGGCAACGTGGACGACGGCAACCGCAGCTCGCCCGCCTTCGGCGACCTCGATGGCGACGGCATCCTCGAAATGATCACCGGTAACCTGCGCGGCGGCCTGAGCCTGTATAAAACACAGCTGGTGGACTGTACAACCAGTACAAACGCCGCGGTTCCTTCCCGACTTCCCCACCCCCGGCTGAGCCCAAACCCGGCCCGCCAGTGGGTGCGGGTGGAATGGCCTTCAGATCAGCCCGTTCAGTGGCAGGCATTCGATCTGCTGGGCAGGCCGGTGGGCCGCGGTCATGCGCCGGGAGGCACATTTACCATTCCGGTAACCAACTGGGAACCAGGCGCTTATTTTATGGAATTTCGCAGCGACAATCAACTGGTCGGCCGCGGGGTGCTTACGGTTGCGCGATAGCGCACTTCAGGATCGTATGGTAACTATCCCCGATCAGTGGGAAAACTTCCTTTACCTGTAAGCCGGATGCCTCCACCAGGCGGGTCATAGCACCCGTGGCGTACATTTTGCTGTTGCCGTTGGCCATGATGGTGAAATACAGGGAGGTGCCGGTCAGGCAGTAATTGGCCGCTTCGAATGTCTGGTTATCGATAAACGGTTCGAGTATGTACACGCAGGTTTTATCAGACGCGGCCCGGCGAACGTTTTTCAGGATGGATATGATCTCCGGCTCCGAAAAACAATCGAGAAACTGGCTCATCCAGATCGCGTCGGCGCCCGCGGGTATTTGTTGTGACTCGTCCAGCAGGTCGATCGCGTTAAATCCGATGCGGTGCCGGAGCCCCAGGGATTCCGTATTTTTTTGGGCTACAGCCAGCTGGCCCGGCAGATCGAAAATTTCCACCCGTACATCCGGGTTATACCGGCAACAGGCGAAGGCCCATTTTCCCGTGTTGCCGCCGATGTCGAAAAGAACGGCGGGATTTTCCCTGAAAACAATATCGAGCGCGGCGGGGAAAGCATCGTCGGAATAAAAATGGTCGAAATCGAACCAGGATTTTTTCACCTGCCCGGGCAAATGCGCCAGCCCTTCGTAGATGGTTTTCCACGGACCGAGCGTTTTCAGGCCTTCCGGTTTGCCTGTCCGGATACTTTCTGTCAAAAATTTTGCACCGTCGTAACAAACATCGTTCACAAAATCCATGTTCACCTCCGTCATACGGTCGATGTGCAGGATGTATCCGACTTTGGTGAGCCGCACTGTTTGTTCATCGAGGTATTCCACCACGTTGGCGCTGGCCGCGGCCTCCAGCAGCACCTGCACGCCGTAAAGACGGATACCCGTTGTTTCGGCGATTTGCCCAACCGTGATGCCGCGGTTGTTTTGTGCGATTAATTTTAATATCCCTAATTTTTTCAAGGCGAGCATTGCCTGGAAAAAAAGCGGTGCAAAAGCAATTTTCTGCGCTTCGTATTTGGCTTCGAGGATGGACATGTCTTTTTTCATGCGCTTGCGCTACCTTTATGATAAAAATTCAGGGCAAGCCGCGAAGGTATAAAAAACGTCCAACTGCAATAAAATCCCGCGCTGCAAGCAAAGGTTCTTACCTGAAACCCGGATTCAACGATGCAACAACCTACCTATTACGACCTCGTCTATGCCGT
>JAKLJF010000728.1 GCA_023151335.1 Thermoanaerobaculia bacterium
AGCGGCTGGTGGTTGCCGTCGTATTTTCTCCGGAAAAATCCGGAAAGCTCGGCGTATTCCCATGGTTCGCGGTCTTTTCGTGGATCGTGAACGGAATTATCATTATCAATACTGATTATCACGGGATGCAATTCAAAAGGAAATTGGAGCACTTTTTGGTTCAGGGTCAATTCGGGGTTTTGCACGGTTGTATTCCTATCCTGTTTCAGCGCCTTTATGGCATGCAGGGTTATGTTCACTTCGTTGCCCGCGCCTTCCCGGATATGTTGAACGTAGAGGGACAGTTTCCGCACCTTTGAGAAATCGAAGTATTTGAAATTCAGCATACCGCCGAAACAGGGCGGATACCGGTAAAAACCGGTTGTAGTGGGTTGGTGGAAAACGAATTGCCTGCGGCAGGATACGCCGTCTTCCAAAACGACCTGGTAAACGCGGTGGTTGCCGCTGTCATCCGTTAATTGGATATTCAACACGGCGCCCTTGCCGTCGCCTTGGAGGTCCACAAAAATGACCTTGTGGCACATGAGGTTTACCTCATTCAGATCATGTCCCAGTGAACACCAGGCGAATTCGGAAAGTTGTTCAGGCTCGGGAACCTTGTAATCGGCAGTAATTTGTCCCGTAGTATTGTCATATGCGGCGGATACGATCTTATTTCCTTTGGGAAACTCTACGATGGAATTATTGTTCATGTTTTCATACAGGTTGAGGGCTGATCGATCCAGCAATTCAATATTTTTGACATTTTCTGCCGAAGCTACGCCCGGCAGCGCGGTGATTTTCACCTGCAGGGGCTGCTCGTGGAATGGGTTGACGAAGTCCCAGCTTTCCCCATCGTGCAGTACCTTTTCAAAGTATGCCTGACGATAAAAGCGGTAAAAGAAAGGCGGGCAGCCACCCATGCGGTATTGCTCCTTGAGCAATTGGTACTGGTCGATGAATTCTTCATTGGGCCGCTGCAGATTTTTCCGCAGGTCGGGCGGAATGTTGGGGCTGTTAAGGCGCAGGTGTTCGTATTTTCCGATGAGTTTGAATACCTTTTGAGTCAATGCATTAGCCTCCAGTTCGTCGAAATGGGTTTCCAGGCCGAAGGGCAGGTCGAAGCCCAGCGACCGGTTGAGCAGGTATTCCACCTCGTCGAGGGTGGTGGCGGCGTAGGATTTGTTGTAAATTTCGCCGCCGGTTTTATTATTTTCAGCAATGCCCTGCCGATAACAATCTAGCTTGGCGAAAAAGCCGAACCAGCCCAGCTCCATCGGCATGCAAGAGGCGCTATGGCGCCTGTCCCACCTGATGCCGATCCGGTCGTAGTCGAGGTGCGGCTCCACGCCGATCGTTACGTAGTCTCCTGAATTTCCCCGGGTCGTGCGGTACCACAGGTAGGCGACGCCTGCGGAGTTTTGCAGGAGGAGCTTGCCGTCGAGCGCCTGCGTGAGTTTTTCAACCGTAAGCGGCGCGGCATACCATTGAGCGGTCGAATTAATCAGGGTTGGAAACTGGCGGTCGGTCACATCGGCCCCGTCGAGGAAGAGAAAATCCACGCCAAGGGTTTGGCAAATGGTTTTCAGGCGCTCCGAAATGACGTCCGGCAGACTGGAATGCACATCTGCCAGATATGAACCGAATTCGATGCATGGGCGGTATATAGCGATGCCCGCGCCATGCGCCGCTGCCGTTGTTCCATGATAGCCCCTCTGAATAACCGTCAAAAGCGGTCCCGCGGGTCCTTCTGTCAGCGCGTTGCAAAGGATTATCTCCTTTTCAATACGGATTATTTTCTCTCCGTCGATATAGAAATAATTCCTGAAATCTTCGAGCAAGCCGGGAGAAGCGGCGGGATCGATGTAAATATCCGTCTCATCCGGGGAGATGCTTTGCTTCAGGGGTAGGGAACTTTTCCAGGCGATTTGCAGCAGGCCATCGTCGGCTAATACCGGATCGCTTTTGTCCAGCATAAACGACAGGTGATGCAAGCCGAATTTCAGCCCATGCTGGTGTATTTTGTTAACTACCTCCGGAAGGGTATTCGGAGTGGGGAAATTCGGATTGTCATCGTAGTGGTACGAGCCTATGGAGTTTGACCATATACTGACATAGGGCATAATATGACCGAACTTACCTTTTTTCGCCCATTGTATGATTTGGGCGTAATTCTCCCCTGTGATGTCCACAAACAGGTAGGAACGCCGGATATCGGGATGCTTTTTATGCCAAACACCGTTGTGTTGGGGTTTGGGCAGTCCGTACTGGTCGACGATGCTTTCCAGGTGTTCCAGGCAACCGGCTTCGGGGCAGGTCAGCAGGGCGGTTTGGGCGCCTTCCAGGCGAAACTCGTCCCAGCCTTCGGCCCGCAGCCGGTAACATTGCGCCCCGATACCATATATCGGCTTTCGCGTGCTCCATTGGCCGCTGTACGTTTTGGTAAACATATTCAGCGGCATAAGAGCGGTCACAAAGCCGTCGTTTCCCACTGCTCCGATCAGGTCGCCGTAATGCTGCCCCGTCAGGGCCAACCCGGCGAACCATGCGGCGCCTATTTTGGCGATTTCGGCTTCCGGGCCGTCTATTTGTTGCAATTCGAAGAAAAAATGGTTGGCCTCGGCGCGGCAGCGAATGGAAAATATAACAGCATTATTCGCTTTAAAATAGGCCTTTAATATTCCTTCCGATTCGCAGTACTGTAAAGAATTGGGACTGCATTGAACGGCTTGTCCTGTTGGATCTTCCGCCGGCGGGTATTCCCAGTATTTGACAAAGGTTTCCAAATTGTCCGGATCCACCAGTTCCTGGGAGCCGGCCAGCACTTTGAGACTGGTGGTTTTAGCCGTGCCGAGGTCGATCTGCAGGGCGGCGAAGTCGTTTTGGAGGGTGAGGAGGGAGCCGTTGAGCGTAATGGAGGGCATGGTGTTTTACCAGTCTATGACCATGTAAGATATACCTGGATACTCCTCGGCAGTAATACTGCCCATGGTTCTAATAACCAATTCATAGCCATTGGCGGCGGCCATTAATGCAAATGAGAACAGGGAATTATAATTTTCATGCTCTTTCTTAAGATGGAATAGCTCGTCTTTAGGCTTTGGCTCTCCTGCAGGCGGTTCAAAGTCAAGACGGATGTAGCAGCCGTTACTGTCTGGGTAAATTCGGGTAACTCTTCC
>JAKLJF010000729.1 GCA_023151335.1 Thermoanaerobaculia bacterium
CAGCCAATTTGGGTACGCAGTGTTCAGATTAACCCTTTCGTGCCGGTGGAGTTTTCAGAGATCATCGAAGATTCGGAAGGCAAACTCGTATTCTGCGGAACCGAAGGCGGCTCTCCCTCCAACCGCCAGGCAATCGTTGTCCGCTACGATCCCGCGGCCGATCAGGTGCTGTGGTACCGGGCGTATCCCGGGCATCATTCCGTGGCTTCGGGTATGGTGGAAAAAGCCCCCGGCGGTAATTATATCCTGCGTTCCAATTCGCAACAATTTATCGATGGCATGCTGAAAACCCGGACGGAACTGCTCGAACTCGAGCGGACAACGGGAGCGGTGAACCCGGGTTTCGCCATGCGTTACCTGGGCGAGCCGAATATCCGGCTCGAAAGTATGGCCATGAGCGGAAACAGCCTGTACGCCGCGGGCAGCTGGCAATCCGGACCACAACAACCCGTGCTGCCCGTTTTTGCCAAAATATCCGCTACCGACGGACAGCCGGAGTGGCTACAGCTGACCCGGCCGGATTCTGCCATAAACGACCAAACCCTTGTCGGCCCCAATTGTATGGCCATCAGTCAAAACCTCGTGGTCATAGCCGGCGCCTATGATACTGACCCGGCCGATACCGAAAATAAATATCTGCTCTATCTCGAAAAACGCGACGTGAGCGGCGCGCTGCTCTGGATGAAAGGGTATGACATTCAACTTGCTCCCGAAAACATACTCATCCTGCCGGATGCCTACCTTGTTTTCGGATTTACCCCCAATACCAACCGCTGGGGCATGATCAGGGTGGATGTGAATGGCAACCTTACCCTGGCCAAAAGCCTGGAAGTGGCCCCGCCCGTCAGCAATTTCGGTTATACTTCCGACCGGCAGGGCCAGATGTGGATGAGCGGCAACGACGTGGTGATGTTCGACCATACGCAGGATGGTAGCGGTAATGGCGACCTGCTGCTTATCCGCACGGACCAGCATTTCGGGATCGACAATGCCTGCGATTACCTCAATGACGTACAAATTAACGTTGAAGACATACCGGCTGCCTCGCAGCCCGTCACCATTGAAACAGTACCGGCAATTACCACTGCAACGGCATTATCTGCCACTTTTCAACCCGACACCCTTGAAATCCGGCAACTCTGTCCGCAATGTATTTCCACCGACTGCCCGGATGTCAGCTTCCGGGTGGGCAGCATTTTTTGTTCAGCCGACAGCGCATTGTTTTACAAGGCCAGCGTTTGCAACACGGGCAATCAGGCGGTGAATGAACCTTTCGACGTCACTTTTTACGACAAAAACCCGCTTAGCGGGACGGCGCAGCCCGTGTGGAGCATTGTGGTGAATGAGCCGCTGGCGCCCGGCGAATGCCGGGAGATCAGCTGGCCTCTGCCCGGTACGGCTGCGCAGTACGCCAGGCTGTACACCCTCGCCGGTGTGGGCGACAACGTCGTCACACCGGTACTGTTGGATAGTTTTCCCTTCCAGGCCGGTTTTGTGGAATGTAATTACACCAACAACCTGGACAGTTTTGTGGTGCAAATTCCCGTTTGCGACAACTGTAAAGATCCATCCACCTTTTTCAGAACCCTGGGCCGGGTGGATCGTTCCGAGCTCGGCTACAGTCTGTGCGCCGCTTCCGACGGCAATGTGTACATGGCCGGGCGTCAGGGGCGCAATCCCATGATCGCCAAAATGACACCCAACGGTAACATGATCTGGGTGCGTAATTTCCCCGCCGGCACATTCCTCGAAACGGTCAATCTGGTGGAAATTTTGGAAGATTCGGATGGGAAAATAGTGATCTGCGGCACGGAAGGCGCGTCGCCCAATTCCAGAAAAGCCGTTGCGATGCGGTACGACCCGGATGCCGGTCAGGTGCTCTGGTTTAAACAATATCCCCAGCTCAATCCGGAAGCGCTGGGTATTTTTGAAAAAACGCCCGGAGGCAACCTGGCGCTTTATGGATTTTCCGACGAATTGTTCAGCGGATGGCCAAGCGATTTCTACAAGGCCCGTTCGCAGGTGTGGGAAATCGACCGTGCCACCGGCGAGGTGGTTCCCGGCGTGTCGGCATTGTTCACCGGTAACTCCGGCACATATTTTCAGGACATGATCCCTTACGACGGCAGCTTTTACGGGGTGGGCGGCTGGAGCAACGATGGCGTTGGCCGGATGCTGCTGGCAAAATTATCGGCCAGCGACGGGACGCCGGAGTGGTTCCGGGGAACGGTACCGGATACGACACAAACGACACAATTCGCACTGTATACCAATATTCTGGCCGATAGCGGACACCTGGTATTGCTGGGCAGTGGAATACGCAACCTGAATGCGCCCGACGAAATACGGCTGGTTTATTTGTCCAAATACACCCCCGGCGGCACACTGTTGTGGATGAAAGGCTATGAAATCGACATGGCAGTGCAGGATATCGTTGCTTTACCCGACGGTTACGCGATTTTCGGACGAAGGGAAGGACGGAGCTATGTGATGGTGAAAACGGACAAAGACGGCAAGCTGCTCACGGTGAAGAGAATCAGCCTGCCTGTTTCACCCGTCTTTACCGTTCGATACTTTCGTCAAAACCAGATACTGCGCCTGCCTAACCGCCTGCTGATGATAGATGACTACAGGGCGCCCGGTGTAAACGACATTGTACTGATCAAAACAGACTACCAATTCAATCTCACCGACAGTTGCAGCCTGCTCGAAACCCTGCAAGTCAAAACCAATCATCAGCCGGCGCGGGTGGAATTTGTTTTCGCGGAGTACCAGCCCTATGCCGTGAACGCGGTCAATCAGCAAACCGCCTTCCTCACCGACTCGATCAGCGCCAGGCAGTGGTGCCCGCAATGCCCCTGCACCGACAAACCCGACCTCACCTGCCGGGTGGACAGCGTGTATTGCGCTGCTGCCGGTGGCATAGTGGCAGATCTGCAAATTTGCAACCTGGGCCAGGTATCGCCGCAGGCGGGTTTTAACCTCACTTTTTACGATAAAAATCCGCTGAAAGAGGCGGCTACACCGTTTTTTGCGGCGTTCGTACCGGCCCAACCCGGCTTCGGCGATTGTGTCCAGTACCCCCTGCCGCTGCAGGTCCCCTTGCCGCAACAAACCAAAATATACACGCTCGCCGGCTTGTGGAGCGATGTG
>JAKLJF010000072.1 GCA_023151335.1 Thermoanaerobaculia bacterium
GATCTACCCGGATGGAAATGCTGTCGCCGGCGGCCAGAAAACCGATCCATTGGTTATTGTCCACCGCGGCGCAGAAACCCGGCGCAGTTCCGGCTGTAAATCCGCCGGTAAAACCATGGTATCCGTCCAATGCGCAAAAAATACAGGCGTCGGTACAATGATCGGCGCCGATTTTGCCGGGCCACTGGCAAATCGGAACGGTTTGTGATCGAAGTGCACTAACTGGAAACAGGAGGATGAAACACCAGAGGCGGGCGTTTTTCATGGTAAGATTTTTGAAAAAGTTATAAAAGAAGGGGTAAAATAAAGAAAATCAGCGGTTTCCAAACCTCCTTTTAAAAAAAATGTTATATTTGTTTAAAAACACCGATCTTTGCCCGCTTTTCTCACCGTCCTGTTAGCCCCAATACGGTTTTATTTTATTTGACGCAACATTTTTAATGACTTCATTTCAGGATTTGGGCCTCGAAGAGGCCCTGCTTCAGGGTATTACCGCCCTGGGCTTTGAAACCCCTACACCCGTTCAGGAACTGGTTATTCCCGTAGCGCTGCACTCCGACGACGATTTTATCGCCCTGGCCCAAACGGGCACGGGAAAAACCGCTGCATTCGGCCTGCCGCTGCTGCAACGCATCAACCCGGCTGAAAAAAACGTGCAGGCCCTGGTGCTCTGCCCCACCCGCGAACTCTGCGTTCAGGTGGCCGGCGACCTGGTCAATTACTCCCAATTCGCCCATCAATACAAAGTAGTGGCCGTGTACGGCGGCGCCAGCATAGAAACGCAGATCCGGCAGATCAAGGCCGGCGCGCAGATCATCGTGGCCACGCCCGGCCGTTTGGTCGACCTGCTGGTACGTCAGGTGGCCCGGCTCGACAAGGTGGCCCGCGTGGTACTCGACGAAGCCGACGAGATGCTCAACATGGGCTTTAAGGAAGCGGTCGACCTCATCCTGGAAGCGGTGGAAAACCGGAAATCAATCTGGTTATTTTCCGCCACCATGCCGGAAGAGGTGCGCGCCATCGCCTCCACTTACATGCACGACCCGCAGGAACTGAGCGTGGGCCGGCGTAATCAGACCAACGAGAACATTGTACACCAATATTACATCTGCCGCGCAGACGATCGTTACTCCGCGCTTAAACGTGTGGTAGACGCCAACCCCGGCATTTACGGCCTGATCTTTTGCCGCACCAAAAACGAGACGAAGGAAATCGCCGAACAAATGATCCGCGACGGCTACGACGCCGACGCCCTGCATGGCGACCTGGCCCAGTCGGACCGAGACCGCGTGATGCAGCGTTTCCGCGAGCGAAACCTCCAGTTGCTCATCGCCACTGACGTGGCGGCGCGCGGCATCGACGTGAGCGATATCACGCACGTGATCAACTATGGCCTGCCTGATGAATCCGAGGTGTACCTCCACCGCAGCGGCCGCACGGGCAGGGCAGGCCGCACGGGGGTGTCGCTGAGCATCATCACACCGAAATTCGAGGAAAAAATACGACAGATCGAGCGCAAAACGAAAGCGGTTTTTACGAAATTGCCGATTCCGACCGGCTTCGAAGTGTGTGAAAGCCAACTGTTCCACATTATCCAGAATATCCACGACCAAAAAGTACATCACGCGGAAATCGAGCCGTTTTTGCCGCGTATTTACGCGGCATTGGAAGACCTTTCCAAGGAAGAACTGATCAAACGTTTCGCCAGTGTGGAGTTCAACCGTTTTCTGGCCTACTACCGCAACGCGCCGGATATCAATATTTTTGCCAAAGGCGATAAAAAAGGCCATCACCGCCGCGACACCGGCACGGCCGGTGGCATGCAACGCCTTTTCGTCAATATCGGCCTGATGGACGGCGTCAGTAAAAAAGACTTCCTGCAGTTGTTGAGCCGTGAATTCAGGGTACCCAAACATTCGATCGGAGACATCGACTTGAAAAAATCGTACATGCACTTCGATATCGAGCCTTCTTACATCCGGGAGGTGCGCGCAGGTCTGGAAGAATTCACGATCAATGGCCGCCGTGTAAAAGTAAACGATGCCATGCCCCGTCCGGAAAAGGAGAAAAAAGACAAGAAGTTCGTGGGCGGAAAATGGGAGAAAGGGCGAAAAAAAGCATGGTGATTATCGGCCAGGTAACAAATAAATCCGTTCCGTAACGGCAGCCGACGACCCCTGCAAGCGCAGGGTCAGCCAGCCGGCAGGCAATCCGCTCAGATTCAACTCGAACGCCTCCCGGCCGGCGGCATCCCATTGCCGTAAAAAACGGCCGGTGCTGTCGAATACCTCAATTTTATCCCAGTCGCGATGCGGCGCCTGTACGATTAACATGCTGCCGGCCGGATTCGGGTAGCAGTGTATGGCGATTGGTTGCTCAGCCTCTTGTACCGGCACGGCCGGCGTACATTCATTTCCGAAACAATACCGCAAAATATTCGTGCCCAGCGGAATTTCAGAACCGTCGGACCGGATGCCGCGGATATTTTTCAGCCGGATCAGGGTGGTATCGGGCACGCTGTCCGGAATAACATTTGGCCAAAAAGCGGCGTAGCGCGGGAAGCCGTATTGAAAAACGTCCGATTGTTCCTTTAGTGCGGCGGAGAAGGTGATTTCACCCGGCTTTTGACGACTAAAATGCAGGTACTTGCTTAAATCCGCCAACCCACCAAAGGAGATGAATTTGAAGTACGCCGTGTCGTAAACCATTGTAAAAGCCAGGCCGTATAAGGGAATACCATTTGCCGGTTTTACCCTTGGAAATACAAAACCGGGTTTAACCGGATTAACATGGTAGACATCGACGTTCGGATTCGGGCCGTTGTGGCAGAACACCAATTCCGGCCCTTCCGGAAACTGATCCGGCGGAGCGACGTAACCCGGTATTTGAAGACCCATAAATGTCGTTAACACGTTCAAATCCGGCGTATCGATATGGCCGTCGCCGTTGGCGTCGATGTGTTTAAAATCGTAGGAGTTGTTGAACGAAACATCCCAGTCCGGTGCAGTATGCGGCATCCAGGTGCAAGGACCTTGTCGTGCAGAGCCGCCTCCTGTATCCCAGCCAACACCAAGGGGCAGTATATCGAAATGATCGACGATCCCGTCGCGGTTCGTATCGCCCGGCCAAACGCAGTCTGCAACGCAGGAAGAATATGCACAGGCATCCTGGAATTGATGGTCGTAATACGATTGCAGTTGATCTACCCGCTCATACAGGTAGGTCACGTTTTGCAGATGATTTAAGCCCTCGCCCCGGTGGTAGGAAAATGCGAAGTCGAACGCGGCGGATGCGCCGGCTTCCAGGCGACCAAGGGATATGACCGGCAGAACCTCCGTGTTCCACGAACATACAGAGTAATTCCACACGTTGTTTAGCGCCCAACTCCCCGGATCATTGGGATCGCCGGGGAAGGCAAAATCGGTTGGCAGGTTGCCTGTGTTGTCATAATCATATCCGTCGCGGCCGAAAGTCAGCGGTTTCCCATCGCGCCAATACCCGTGCAGGTAGCGAAAAAAATCCGGGGGAGACCCTGCCGAGAGCAGTACAAGAGGTGGGTCGCAGGGGCCTCCCTGATAACGGTACGGGCATTTATAGAACGGGCGGCTCAGACTGGTAAAGGAGAAGGCAGGCGGGTTATCGCCAAAGGCATATTTCGGTTCATAAGGATGGGTAGGAAGTTCGTCCGTATTGTCGTGGCCATAAATAAAAACGCTGTTCCGGAGCAGGTCAGTGCCGAATGCATCATCGCGCTCATTTCCAATCCGTGGCGACATCCAGATAGCGGCGACTGCCGAATCGAGCGCGGCGCCGGAGCGGTTGATGATCCGGAAGGAAAAGAAGACCGATTCGCTCAATACGCCCGTGTCGCAGGCCGGCGCCCAGGCGCTTTGGTGGATTTCCACGCCGAGGGGCACCTGGTGAAAATCGCCGTAAGCGTCGTTGAAAATATTCCAGATGAGTACGCCGGGCAATACCTTTGGATGGAGTCCGGCCGGGTGCGGGTAATCGCCGTCGAATGCGTTGTATATCCCGTCGCCGTTCAGATCGACGAAGGGCGCCAGGTCGCCGTCTGGCAAAGGGAATCCGTGCCGCGTTACAAAATGAGGGTTGGCGCGGCCGGGCCATCCGGTGATCGCCGGCAGGGGGTGGTCTATTTGTCCGTTGTCGAGCCAGTCGGCGCGGTGATGTTCCAGGTCGGCCCGGCTGACCTGGAAAAAGCGATCCCAGTTCCGGCTGTTCAGGCTGTCGTCGGGCCAGTTTCCGCTCAACGGCCCTGTCACGAAGGGATGCCCGTAATAGCCGTCGGTGCGGGCGCAGGAAACGCGCACTTGGCCCGCGCTGTCCCGGGCGCCCAGCCATAGCCCTGTTTCGTCGAGTCCGGCGCAGGGTTTGGCTGCGCCGTCGAAATCAACCAGAAAGGGCGGACTGTCATGTACCCAGGGCATGGAATTGTCAGGGCCCTTGGTACGCTGCCAATAAATATGGCCCGGCTTGATTTCACCCACCCGCAGGCGGTTGGCGTGCAAAACCGTGCTGGTTTGCGGCGGCGCTAATTTTTTCTGGGCCAGTATGGGCGAGGCGCCCGCCAGGAGCATAAGAATAAATATTCCCCGGTATTGCATTTTCATAGTATAAAAATACAAATACCGGGGAAAGTAAGCGCTCCGAATGTATGAATGCGCCGTTTTAAAGGGTAAATAAGGTCGCCTGTGATGTGGGTTTACCGCTACATTTTACTCACCTTCACAGTCCTGACATTCCCGCTGCCCACCCGCAAACGAACAAGGTAAATCCCCTGTGGCAAATATCCCAGGGGTAATTCGAAGCTTTGTTGTGTTCCGGCAGGAATATCCATTGTATACAGCCAGGCGCCGTTCGGGCTGAACAATTCCACCCTTGCGTCGGTGTCGTACACCATCAGATTGCGGATATTCAGCACTTCCGATACCGGGTTGGGGTATACGGCCAGGGATTCATCCATGGCTACTTTCATTTCGATTTCGCGTACTTCCGAGACAGTTTCTGCACTGTCAGGGCTTTGGCGACGGATCCGGTAATAATTCATGCCTTCGAGCGGGGCATGATCCATGGTATGGTACCGGTTGGGCGCGTAAGCATCCTGGTAACCCATCATTTCCAGTATCCCGGTCCATTGGTTCTTGTCTGCCGAACGTTCCACGGTGTAACGGTAGGGCATCATTTCCGGCGCGGTGGTCCATTGTACCTCAACCGTGGCTGTATTTAACGCGGTAACAGTAAAGTTGCCGGTAAAGGGATCGCATCCCTGCGTCCCGGCCGGGAGCACGGTGATCGTTACAATATTCGTTTCCAGGAAGGTGGTACAACCTACCCGGCGCGCGCAGCGCATGAAACTGGTCGTAGCAAACAAGGGACCGGGTTGGTAAGTCGCCTGATTAGCGCCCGGAATTGGCGCCCAAGCGGGCATCCCCGGGCCCATCTGGATCAATTGCATCCACACAAACTCGATGCCGCCGCTGCCGCCGCTTGGCGGAGCAACCTCATAAATCAAGGCCGGTGTATCGCCTTCGCAAATGGTTTGGTTGCAGCAGATCAGGCCGGCATTGGTCACATTGTCGCAGAAAATATGGATACCCGCGTCGATGCAAAGATTGTCACCCTGCCCCTGAAGTACGGTAAACGGATCGGTAAAGCCGTTGGGTTTTGCGTCGCTGTCTTTGCAATCGTTATTGACATTGTCTTTCTTCGAAAACTGGTACCCGGTCGGTAAACCGCTGTATTTTATCACATAAGTTCCCGGCGAGGCGCAGGCGAATTTGTATTTGCCGTTGGCATCGGTGGTGGTGGTAGCCACGGTAATATCGTCGGCTGTTCCGAATTGGTTGTCCGGCCCGGCTTGTATCAAAGCCACCGCGATATTGGGCGCACCTTTTTCGATTGGATGCTGGAATCCGTCCTGGTCGTTGTCGAGCCAGACGAAATCGCCCAGGCCTGCGCCGTCGCCGGTAGCGGTGATGGTGACGGAAGCAGTTCCTGTGCAGCTGTTGGCATCTGTGGCGGTGACGGTGTATGTTCCGGCCGTAAGGTTGATCACCATCGGCCCGGTGCCCGCGGCGCCCCAGTTATACGTATAGGGCGGCGTGCCTCCCGAAGCCTGCGCCGTGGCGCTGCCCAGTATCGTGCAATTGACGTTGGTGGAAGCAATGATAGCCACGGTCGGCGAAGGCGCCTGATTAATGGTGACACTGCCTGTGCCGGTGCAACCGTTGGCATCCGTCACGGTAACGGTGTAAGTGCCAGCCGGTTTATTGCCGATGGTGGCAGTGGTATCCGCCAGGCCGCTCCAGGCAAAAGTGTAGGCGCCGGTTCCGCCGGCGGGCGTCGCGGTGGCCGATCCGCCTCCGCCGATACAATTGGCAAGCGTACCTGCCTGGGCCGATACGGTAGGCGGGGGCGTCTGGCCTATGGTGACGCTGCTTGTGGCCGTGCAACTGTTGGCGTCCGTGACGGTGACGGTGTAGGCGCCGGCAGGTTTGTTGGCAATGTTCGCAGTGGTGTCCGGTAAACTACTCCAGGCAAAAGTATAAGGCGCTGTTCCACCCGCGGGCGTCGCGGTAGCCGCCCCGCCACTGCCGATGCAATTGGCCAGGCTGGTCATTTGCGTGGTAACCGTCGGAGAGGGCGCTTGGGCGATAGTTACGCTGCTCGTGGCCGTGCAACTCTTGGTGTCAGTAACGGTGACGGTATAGGTACCGGCAGGTTTGTTGCTGATGATGGCGGTAGTATCGGGCAGGCCACTCCAGGCAAAAGTGTAGGGCGCTGTTCCGCCGGCAGGGGTAGCCGCGGCCGCTCCGCCTCCGCCGATACAATTGGCCAGGCTGGTGGCTTGCGCCGTGGCCGTTGGCGGGGGCGCCTGGTCGATGGTTACGCTGGCAATAGCGGTGCAACTGTTGGCGTCCGTGACGGTGACGGTGTAGGTGCCGGCGGGTTTATTGGCAATGCTTGCAGTGGTGTCCGGCAGGCCGCTCCAGGCAAAAGAATACGGCACTGTTCCACCGCTGGGCGTTGCCGTGGCTGCGCCGCCTCCGCCGATACAATTGGCCAGGCTTGTTGCTTGTGCGGTGACCGTGGGCGAAGGCGCCTGGTCGATAGTAACGCTACCGGTATCCGAACATCCGCCTGCATCGGTTACCGTGACGGTATAAGTCCCGGCCGGCTTGTCAATGATGCTCGCGGTTGAATCCGGCAGGCCGCTCCAGGCGAAAGCGTAGGGTGCTGTTCCGCCGGTGGGCGTCGCGGTTGCTGCCCCACCTCCGCCAATACAATTCGCCGGGTTAGTCGCTTGTACTGTCACGTCCGGCAGTTGCGGCGGCAGCACCTGTATGGTATCATTGGCAATACATCCGGTTGAATCGGTAACTTTTACCGTATACTGGCCTGGCGCCAACCCGGTAAGCGTGGTAATGGTGGAATCATTGTTCCAGAGAACAGAAAAAGGAGCCGTGCCACCGGTAATAATAACAGTCGCGGTTGCTCCGGCCAGGCAGGTAGCCTGTGCAGTGACGTTTGCATCCACCACAAGTGGCGGCGCCGCCGGAATTACCACGGTTGTCGTGCCGGTACAGGTGGTTGAAACATCGGTTACAGTTACTGTGTAAGTACCGGCGGGCACATTGGAAACCGCGGCAGTCGTGTCAGCGTTTGGAGTATTCCATAAAAAGGAATAATTCCCGGAGCCGCCGCCAACATTTAAGGCCGCGCTGCCGCCAATGATGCACCCTGCATTTTGAATGATCTGTGCGGATATTTCGATGGTATCGTTACTGCCCGGTATAGTGACGCCAGCCACGAAGGTACACTTATTGGCATCGGTCACGGTGACCGACACCTGCCCTGCCGGGGCTATAAGAGTAAAGTTAGTGGTCGTATCGGTACTCCACTTTACGCTGTAGGGGGGCGTACCGCCGCCGGCTATTACCGTCGCGCTGCCCGGCTTGCCGCATAAGGCCTCGGTAGTGATGATATTAACATCCAGTGGCGGAGGTTCAGTTATGGCCGCGGAGGCAGTGTTGGAGCAACCGTTCGCATCGGTGACAGTGACGGTATAAATTCCGGGACTAAGGTTGAAAATATCCGCGGTAAGCGAATCGCCCGTGCTCCACAGGTATGAATACGGCGGCGTACCGGTCATGGCGCCCACATGGATGCTGCCGTCGTTTGCTCCGAAACAGGAGATCGGCGTGGGCTGGATCATCAGCCAGATACCTTCCGGCCAGAAGAACACGGTATCCTGACCGCTGGCGGTGCAGCCGTTGACGTCGGTTACCGTTACGGTGAAAACGCCTTCGGAAAGTCCGAATATGGAATCGGATGTCATGCCATTACTCCAGAGGTAGGTATAGGGCGGAGTGCCGCCTTCCGGTGCAGCAAGTGCGGTGCCGTCGGGCGCCACATCGCAAATCTGGGGTGTGGTGGTCACATTGACGCTGAGCGGCAAAAAAGGTTGGGTGATCGACGCGGTAGCCGTGGCCGTGTTTTGTCCGGCATCCGTGACCGTAACGGTATACACACCGGCACAAAGACCGGTAATGGTATCATTGCTGATACCGTTGCTCCATTGATAGGTATAAGGCCCGGCCCCGCCGCTGCCTGAAGCCACGGCCCAGCCGTTACACTGGCCGAAGCAACTGACATTCATACGCAATATATTCACCTCTACCTGGGCGAATAATACCGCCGGCATTAAAAATAAAAGAGCGGCCAGGCCGACAAGAATTCGCATTCGTACGCGCGGATCAGTAGATGTAGATACCATGTGCATCAAAACATTTAAAGGAAACCGGTTAGCGGCTTCCTGCGAGAGACCGGGAGATACCGGATAGGCAGACAAACTGAGACGATACGGTTTTTCGTCCTCGGGAGGCAAGGATTGAAAAGGGGCGGGTATTAGATGTTAACTGGTACAAAATTACTTTTTTCTGTCATCCCAACAGTATAGCGCCGACAATTTTACCTTAAAAATCAAGGCTTTGACGGGCATCCGCCATTTTTATACACAAATGGGATGCCGTTTTACAAGGCAGAAAGGAATAGGCAGTAAAATACCCGGCACAGGTTAATCGCGCTGTGCCGGGTACCAGTCTTTTTGTAGAAGAGTTGTTTGGTGTTAACCTATTTACCCGATGAAACGCCGCTTTTGCGGGTTTTGACTGTCTGCAACACATAGTTTCCGATCTCTTTTCCGCATTTCAAACCCGCTTCATTGCCCCGCCGGTAGTGGATACCGCCGTAAAGGCGGCTCATGCCCACCTCGGCAGCTGCCTCGGCAAACGAGTTGAAGGTCCGGGGCGGAATACCGAATTCCACTTCCGTACTGTCGGTAAAAGAAAAATTTTCCCCAAAAAGCCCGGTCAGCGTGGCCGCGGCCGCGGCAGAAATGGTGCTGTGCCCGCTGGTGTGTTCCGGGAATGGCGGCGTTTGAATAATGGGCTGCCAGTCGGCGTCGATGTATAAATTGATATAAGACTCCGGGCGGATAAGGTTTGAGCGGAATTTTTCATACCAACATGCAATGAATCCGTCGGCCAGGGCGCAAGCCGTGCGTACGTAGGTTTCGGCCGACAGCATCATATCCGCGTTGGCTTTCCGGCAGGCATGTGCAGCAATATTCATCCAATGGCCGCCGGGGCCGATTTTTTTCTTACCGAACATCAGGTGCCCGCTCACTTCCATTTTAAAGGGATTGTCGTCCCAGTACCAGGCCGTGGCCTCCTGCTCCGGGGTGATATTTTTTACGATGGTATACACTTCATAAGCCAAATTGTAAAAGTCGCTGCCTTTCTGCGTGCTGAACGGAATAGGCGGATCGCTTTTAAATTGTGCTGCCGAATCAATTACCCAGGGGCGGATTTTGCCCCAGTGCGGTTCCAGGGCATCGGCATACTGCGGTGGGGTGGGTCGCCAGCGGGAGGGTTCATGCGTGTCGATGGTGAACTTCGGCGCGCTGCGGGTCTGGGCATAGTTGTCCGATTTCGACCAGGTAATGATGTGTTTGGCCACCTGGGCGCCATATTTCATGGAGCGTTCATACACGTCGGGCGGCATATTCATGGCTTTGAAATCGTCGAGAATTTTCTCCTCCAGTTGCTCGATGTTTTCCTCCGAAAAAACCAATTGTTTGCCCACCATCAACATAGCGGTCACACTGGCCAGCGGATAACAATACTCCTTACCTGCTTCCGGTTGTGGCACTGGTTTGAGGCCGGTTAGCTGTCCTGCCAGACTTTGGTATTCCGGGTAGCCGGGCGCCAGCGCTTCATAGGCTGCCACGGAGGAGTAGGCATAAATGCGCGAGGCCACCGGCGGCGGAAAAATATCGTGCCGGATGATATCGGTGATCCGGCGGATACCGGCATGCAGAAACTCCGGGTTTTGGGCTTTTTCCTGGTAATCTTTGCTGTATTGCTGGCAAGCCGGCGCCCATAGTAGCACCGCGAAAGCCATCAGTAAGCCGGAATGTAATGTACGTTTCATGATGGCAAATACTGTTGATTGCGCTGATAAAATCGGTTCAGGAGAGGACAAAGGTACCCAGGCAGGTGGCTTGAGGACTTAAAAAGCCCTTAAAGACTCATTATAAATTATTTTCAAAATTCTTCCACATCATACTTTCCACCGGTTTATCGGTGCGGAGGTTGTATTTGGCGCCTGGTTTTTTGTTGTAATAATTTTCAATGTCGCCTTCGATGGCAAAATAGATCAACTGACCGATCGGCATGCCTGCGTATACCCGCACCGGCTGAACGCAGGAAATTTCGAGCGTCCAGGTATTGGAAAATCCTACGTCGCCTTTGCCGGCCGTAGCATGAATGTCGATGCCCAGCCGTCCAACGCTGCTCTTGCCTTCCAGAAAAGGTACGGCGCTGTGCGTTTCGGTGTATTCTTCCGTGACGCCGAGGTACAGCGTACCCGGCTGCAACACGAAACCATCTTCCGGAATTTCAAGCAGGTCTATCGGGTTGTGGATTTTAGCGTCGAGCACACGGTTGCGGTATACGCCGAGATATTTACCGAGGTGCACGTCGTAGGAGTTAGTACCCAGGCAGTCGCGCCGGAAGGGCTCGATCACGATGTCGCCCGCGGCGATGGCTTCCAGGATTTTTTTATCGGAGAGGATCATCTGAATGACTAATGACGATTAATGACGCAATGACGCAATGACGCAATGACGCAATGACGCAATGACGCAATGACGCAATGACGCAATGACGCAATGACGCAATGACGCAATGACGCAATGACGCACAAAGCGCGCAAAATTAGCCTAAAAGCCAAAAGCAACGCCGATTACTCCAAACTTTCGCCCGAAAATCTTGTTTCGCCGCCATGAAAAAGACACTGGTGCTGGGCGCCACTACTCATCCCAACCGCTACGCCTACCTGGCCGTACACCGGTTGCTGCATCACGGGCATGAGTTGGTGTTGGTAGGTATACGCGACGGCGAGGTAGCCGGTTTACCCATCCTCCACGGTACGCCGGAGGTACAGGACGTGGATACCATCACGCTTTACATCGGCCCGCAGCGCCAGCCGGCCTACTACGACTACATCCTTTCCCTCAAACCCAGACGGATCATTTTTAACCCCGGGACGGAGAATCCGGAACTGGAGGAACTGGCTGAAAAGCACGGAATTGAAGCGGTGGAAGCCTGTACGCTGGTCATGTTGGCGTTGAACACATATTGAGGCCTAAGGTTGCTATTCGGGCCTAAGCCGAATACTTCCGTTCATTTCAATCCATCCTAAAGAGAACGTTCGTCCAGGGTCAAAATACCGCTCGGTTATGTAGCCATTGTCGATATTTTTATCATTCGGCAAAATGAGGGCCAAGCCCCAGGTCTTTCCTCTTCGTTTTTTTCGGTATAAAATATAACCCGAGACGCCCTTGTTAAATCGAAAAGTGATGTTCCCTAACACCTTGTAGTCTTCATTACATTCCCAGGCGCTTTCTTTGTTTAAAATTCTCGGTTGGTTACGTAATGCAATGGATTTTGTTGTCTCGAAATATTCAAAATCAAATGCAAGCGTATCCATTTCCATTTCTCCATGCCAGAGCAATTCCCATTTTTCCGGATTGAAGGAGCCCGGTAAAATTTTTGCGACATAAATGGCATTGAAAAAACTGCAACAACACGCTTCGTTACGGGCAAATACCGTTGTGCCATGCGCTTCATATTTAAGGTCAATCACGGTTCCTCCCATATTATCGACCCGAACGTATTTTCCATTTTTAAAAAGAAACAACCCGGTTTCAGTGTAAGGCATACACGGACCCGAAAATACGATGTCGTTCAAGCTATCCCGATTCAGATCGATCCAGTGAAAATCATCAATGGCCGACCCACTGGCCTTAGCGGGTTCCGTCAGGCAATTCGTCTTAAAATCTTTCGATGCGATAACCGCTTTCAAGTGCTCAATTGCTTCGCCGCTTTCCTGTTTCCACCCCTCAAAAGAATCTTTAAAAATAAGACTGACCAGTTGCCGTGGGTCAGGCGACTGTCCCGCCAAGTGAACGGACCAAACCAACAGGTAAAGTAATCTGAGCGTTCCGGAATATCTGAAAATCATTTTTTTTCAGGCGATATTGCAAATATAACCCATTGCGCTCCATTTTACGCCGCATTTTTGCGCCATGCGGCTCTCCGTCGTCATTGTCAACTATAACGTGCGCGCTTTTCTGGAGCAGGCGCTGCTGTCGGTGCGCAAGGCCATGCAGGGCATTGCCGGCGAGGTATGGGTAGTGGATAATCATTCGGTGGACGACTCCGTGCGGATGGTGCGGGAAAAATTTCCGGAAGTGCGGCTGATCGCCAACACCAATAATCCCGGTTTTGCCGTGGCCAACAATCAGGCTATCCGCCAAAGCAAGGGGGAATACGTGTTGCTGCTCAACCCGGATACGCTGGTGGAAGAAGACACCTTCCACAAATGCCTGGCGTTCATGGATGCCCACCCCGAGGCGGGCGCG
>JAKLJF010000730.1 GCA_023151335.1 Thermoanaerobaculia bacterium
ATACGTCTTGAAATTCAGAAACTTGAAACATTTGCTCGGCAAGGCCGGCTAAATGTCCCGCCGAGCAGTTTTGAATATCGCTCACAACCACATTCTCGCCGATCAGATCGCTCCCTAATTTTTTTGCGCCGTTTCCTAAAATAACAACCCTGCTGCCCGGCGATTTTTCAAGCGCGTTTTCTATAAATTTTATAAATAAATTGTTTTGTAAAATAAGCGGCTGTGCTGGCAATATCTCCTTTAAATCCGCATCGTAAACAGCCGTCCAAACCTCTTGCCGCCGGGCGTCGAGCATGGGTACATAAATTGTGGATTGCGGATTAGCCCGGCCTGTGGTAAGGACTTCATTCTCTTGTTTATTGTCCATGCCAGGGGCTGGGTTAATCCGCAATCCGTAATCCACAATCCGTGATTCTGCCCAGGCCAGCGCCTGCAACGTATCCACGGCGATCAGCGGTTTGTCGAGCGCATAGCAAAGCCCTTTGGCCACGGAGGCGCCGGTGCGCAGCGAGGTATAGGAACCGGGGCCGCGGCTGACAGTCACGGTATCGAGGGCAGACAGGGGAATACCCGCCTGTTTCGCACACGCGTCGATCAGCAGGGTAAGGCGGGCGGTGTGGTTGGGTTGCTGCAGGTCTTCGGCGAGCGCTGCTACCTGTCCGTCGACGGCTATGGCAGCAGAGCAGACTTCAGTAGCGGTTTCGATAAGCAGGATTTTAGCCATGTGTGCTGGAAGCGCAAAGAAAAGGCATTTATCCAAAGAAACTGCCCTGGATAATACCGCCGCCCACCACGTCGTCGCCTTCATAAAATACGGCGCTTTGTCCGGGGGCGATGCCTTTTACGTTGGCGTGGAACTGCACGTCCACGTCGTTGCCCAGGGGCTTGATCGTGCTCAGGGTGCCGCCGTCGCGGTAGCGGATTTTGGTTACGGCTTCGAGGCCGGATTCCGGTAGGGCGCCGTATTTCATCAGGTTTACTTTGCCCACCAGCATACCGTTGCGGATCAGTTCTTCTTCCCGGCCCAGTACCACGGTGTTGGTATCGGGATGGATCGCCGTCACGAACATCGGTTCGCCGAGGGCAATGCCGAGGCCTTTGCGCTGCCCGACGGTGTAAAACGGGTAGCCTTCGTGTTTGCCCAGAATTTTGCCCTGGTTATCTACAAAATGACCTCCGGCCACCTGGGCGTCGAGGTTTTCCACGCGGCGGCGCAGGAAACCGCGGTAGTCGTTGTCGGGCACGAAGCAAATTTCGTAGCTCTCGGCTTTCTTGCTCAGTTCGTCCCAGCCGCGTTCGGCGGCCATTTGCCGCACTTCGGGTTTTGTGAAGGTACCGAGCGGCATGCGGGTGCGCTGCAGGCATTCCTGGCTGAGTCCCCAGAGCACGTACGACTGGTCTTTTTGCCGGTCGCGGGCGCGGGTGATGTATTTGCGGCCGTCAAGTTCGTTGATGATACCATAGTGACCCGTGGCGATGAACTCGCAATCGAGCATGTCGGCACGGCGCAGCAGGCTGTTCCATTTGATGTGGGTGTTACACAACACGCAGGGGTTGGGCGTCCGGCCGGCCATGTATTCGTCGACGAAATTATCGATCACATAGTCGCCGAACTCTTCGCGGATATCTACAATAAAGTGGTGGAAGCCGAGTTTGACGGCCACCTGGCGCGCGTCGTTGATACTGTCGAGCGAGCAGCAGCCGGTTTCCTTTTTGGAGCCGCCGGAAGTGGCGTAATCCCAGGTTTTCATGGTAATGCCCACGACTTCCCAGCCCTCTTCGTGCAGGAGGACGGCAGTCATGGTACTATCGATGCCGCCGGACATGGCGACCAATGCTTTGCCGAGTTTGGACACTTAAGCTAGTGATGAGTGATGAGTGATGAGTGATAAGTGATGAGTGATAAGTGATGAGTGATGAGCGATGAGTGATGAGTATTTTGCTCGCTCATCACTCATCGCTCATCACTCATCACTACCCTTCCAGTCCCATCAAAAAATACTCGATCTTGTTTTGAAATCCGTTGTCTTTGCCTTCGGCGGCTTTGCGGGCTTTTTCGGCAGTCGCGCGGGCTTTGGCATTGTTGCCCTGGCGTTTGTACACTTCGGCGAGGGTGAGGTAGTATTCAGGCAGGCCACCGGTATCGGCGGCGGTTTTGGCCCATTTTTCAGCCTGATCCAGCACTGTTTTGTCGTCGGGGAAAGCGCGCAGCAGACCGATGACCAGGTCGTGCAGTTTGGCCGCGTTGTTTTTGACAACCGACTTCTGGTACGATTGAGCCGATTTGAGGTATTTTTTCGCGTCTTTGGTGGCGGTATAAAAATTGAGATCGGATTCGTAAGCGAATTCTTCAGCGCGGTCGGGTTCGGCCGTTTTCATTTTATTTTTCGCTTCGGTCAGCAGCTCTTCGCTTTTAAATTCGATGGCTTTTTTTACCGTGTTCTTGCAAGCAGTTCCGATCCGTGTTTTTACGGTTTCTTTGCCTGTTTGGGCTTCTATCTGTTCGCGGTATTTCAGCAGCAGGTCGAATACCCGGCTATCGGCTTCCACGGCGCCTTCGAGGATGAATTTGAGGTTGACCGGCGTGGTCAGGTCTTTTTGCGTGGCGAGGTATTCGTTGGTGATCTTCAGGGATGGTTTGTTGGCGCGGTTGAGCGAACGTACGTATTCGAGCAGGAATTGCGGGTCGCGGTTGCCCTCGTTGTAACCTTTTTCATAGTCGACGGAGACATCCGATTTACCAATGGCCTTCTGGCCGAACGCGATAAGCCCGTCGGCATTGAGGGCGCCCACGCTTTTCTGTACCACTTTGCCTTCGGCGTCGAGGATCATCAGGGTGGGATAAGCGCTCACCGGGTATTTGCCGGCGAATTCGGCGTTTTCCGGTTTTTCCATGTCGATTTTCAGGTTGACGAAATTGGGGTTGAAAAAGTCGCCCACTTTCGGGTCGGGGAACACCTGGGCCGCCATACGCTTGCAGGGGCCACACCAGGAGGCAAACGCGTCGACGAAAATGAGTTTTTGTTCGGCTTTGGCTTTTTCTTTGGCTTCGGCCCAGGAGCCGTGGAAAAAATCAATGCCTTGAGCGGTGGCGTTTCCGAGGAAAAGAACGGCCATGAAGGCCGCGAGGAGTGTACGTTTCATGAGC
>JAKLJF010000731.1 GCA_023151335.1 Thermoanaerobaculia bacterium
GTTGTCTGACCGTAGCGGGAAACGGGTGCCATTTGTACAAGCCGGATATGCATTGAGCGCTATTTCCAAACCAATGATGGCGCTTTTCGTCCTTCCGCTTTGGGTTTTTCTCGCCCGCACTATCGACCGGCTCGGAAAAGGAATCCGGACGGGCGCCAGGGATGCACTCTTGTCGGACGAAGCGACGCCTGAAACGAAGGGCCGCATTTTCGGTTTTCATCGCTCCATGGATACCCTGGGCGCCGTGTCAGGCCCAATGCTGGCCTTGATATATTTATATTTTTATCCTAAGGACTATAAAACACTCTTCCTCCTGGCTTTCATTCCCGGATTGCTGGCCATTTTATCTTCATTATATCTCAAAGATAAAAGGCAGGCCGTCTCCTCTCAAAAAAATCGACCCACCTTTTTTTCTTCACTGACCTATTGGAAAAACAGCACTGCCTTATACCGTAAAGTTGTGTCGGGTATGCTGGTGTTCGCGTTGTTCAATAGTTCCGATGTATTTCTGCTATTGAAAGCAAAGGAGGCCGGGCTGGACGATACGACAGTGATCGGCATCTATATCTTTTATAACCTTATTTATGCTTTGTTTGCTTTCCCGCTCGGTATCGTAGCCGATAAAATCGGGTTGAAACGAATGTTTCTGTCCGGGCTTTCTGTTTTTACCCTGGTATATCTTGGTATGAGCGTCAGCCATGAGCCTTTCGTCTTTATACTGCTTTTTTTTCTGTATGGCATTTATGCGGCCGCCACGGATGGTATTTCAAAGGCATGGATCAGCAATATTACGGACAGGCAGGATACGGCGACAGCCATTGGTACCTATTCCGGTTTTCAAAGTATCTGTGCGATGTTGGCCAGTGCATTGGCCGGCTTGGTTTGGCACCAGTGGGGCGCAAACGCCACGTTTCTGATCACGGGGGTTGCGACCAGTTTTATTGTCCTGTACTTTACATTTTTCGTAAAATCGGCAGAATAACCGGCTTAAAGCGGGGTGATGCCCTTGCGGGTATTCATCTCAGCATATATTTTTGCGGAGATTGCAGCCTCAGTGTAATAATAATCCGAAGTAAGAGTGTTTTGCTTGATATTTAAACGATAATAAACGTGAGAGCCAAAGTTTTTTCTGCTTTAATGTTCCTGGGGTTTATATTTTTAACCGATTATGGTTATTTCAAATTAAATCTTGCCTTTGGAAATAAAGTGCTTTTTGACCTGTCCTTTTTCCTCCTGACAACGATTTTTGTATTTATTTTTTTTTCAAATTTACTGTACAAGACCTTTTTTTCATTCGCTGATCCGGCATGGAAAGTTGTATTATGCATGGCCCTGCCTTTGGCTGTTGCCATGCTTTATTCCGACAGGATGCTTGCGATCAACAAGTTTTATTTTTACTCAAAAAATTTACCTAAAAAATCCAGCGGGAATTTATGGCGCCCGGATCCGGTTTTTGCCCACAGGGGAGTGCCCAATGCACAGGGCAGTTATAATTATTACATTGGGGATAGTATAAAAGGGAGTATAGAAGTAACCTTCGATAATCAGGGATTCAGAACAGTGCCGGATACTTTGAAAGTGAAAAGCGATACCACTAATCTGTTCCTCGGATGTTCTTTCACCTTTGGGGATTATATTTTAGCCGAAGAAGGTTATCCGTATAAAACCTCCGTATTGTTGAGGCATCATTTCGTAAACGGAGGCGCTTCCGCTTATGGGATTGCTCAGATGAAACTACTGCTGGACAGTCTTTTATCTCAAAAGAAATTTCATTATGTATTTATTCAGTTTAGTCCCTGGCATTTGGAAAGAGCGATGAAGATCAATGGCCCTTCCTTTTACGGCTACCGTCCATTCCCCTATTTTTCTGAGCATGACGCCGGCTTTCAATTAAATATGCCAGCTTACAAAACCAATTTATATGTCAGTAAAGATTGGCATCATTCCGGCTATTCATACCGGGAGAATTTGTATTTTAAGATCAGTGACGGCTGGCAGATAGAGATCCAGGATTTTTTCTCCTACAATACTGCCCGGTGTAAAATACTCCTGGGTTTGATTCCGAAACCGACAAAAAACAGGAGCGCATTAGAGCGCTATTTTTACAGTTACGTTCTGTCAGTATGTTCTAAAAATAACACTATCCCGGTATTTTTAAAGCTGGCTTATCCGATTGAAGAATGCAGGGATTTAGTTGAGTACCTGGATGAAAAGAGTATTTTAATCGACCTGGATGCCGAATTGGATGCCGAGGTTGAGAAAACCGGTAAAACCTATGATGAATTATTTCACATCTATCATAAACTGGGCGAAACCAAATTATATTATGATGCTCATCCAAATGCATATGCCAATGATATAATTGCAAAAAAAATCTATGCTGATCTGAGGCGCAATTGATCATATTCTTTGTGCCACACCTATATTTCGAAATATCAGAACGCTTATTTTTTCTTTCCTTTTTTCCATTTTTCCGCTTCTTCGATCTCTGCCATCACATCTTTCCATTTGTCGGGCACGTCTTCCGTCAGGCGCAGGGTTTCCGCATATTCTTTTTTGTCGATATCGAGCATTGCAATGGGTTTGCTCAAATAGATTTCTATTTCACCGAGTATGGGTTTTTCCTCCGGACTGCAGAAAGACAATGCCTGGCCTTTGCGGATACCTCTTCCGGTGCGGCCCACCCGGTGCACATAATTTTCGGCTATATCGGGAAGGTCGTAATTGATCACATAGTCCACATCGGGAATATCGATGCCCCGGGCGCTTACATCGGTGGCGATCAGCACTTTTACAACGCTTTCCCTGAATTGGCGGAGTACTTCAAGCCGGTCATGCTGTTCCCTGCCGCCATGAATGGTTCGCGTTTCAATCCCCACACGTTCCATCGCTTTGCTTACCCGTTCGGCGCGCACCTTGGTACGTACAAATACCAGGATTTTTTTGTCGGGGTGTTCGTTGATAAAACGCTCGAGAAAAAACCGTTTATCATCCATTGCAATGAAAGCCACGGCGTGTTCGATATTTTTCGACACCGGGTCTTTGGGCGAAAGTTGAATGCGGATGGGCTTGTGCACCAGTGAGTAGGCCAGTTTTTTTATCGTCTCGTTGATGGTTGCGGAAAAGAAAAGGGTTTGCCGTTTGCGG
>JAKLJF010000732.1 GCA_023151335.1 Thermoanaerobaculia bacterium
GCAAGGTCAGCGTATTCATCAATGGCAAGGAAGTAAAAGAAGAGGCCAACCCGCCAAAAGGGTTTGATAAAATTCGCGACACGGCTATGATGATCGACCTGGACCAATACGCCCGTTATTTCCTGATCGATTCCCTCAACACCATTTCCATCCGCGCCTACAATGCCGCCGGCTGGCTGAAAAGCGCTCCGCACAGCGTTGAATTTTGGTCAGTTCCCAATCAGGCTAAAGGAGATAACAAGAGCAGGAGCGTGGCATCCGATCGCCAATATCGCCGCCCGGCCCTGCATGTTATTGCCGTGGGTACTGCCGATTACGCCGGCGAACAACTCGACCTGAAATATTCAGGTAAAGACGCGCGCGACATGGCCGGCGCCCTGCGGCAAATCGGTACGCAATTGTTTTCCCGCGACAGCGTGTTCATTCAACTGCTCACTACCGACAGCAGCGACGCCACTTTGCAACCCACCAAAGCAAATATCCGGTTGGCCTTTGACACCATAAAAAAACGCGCCAAAGCGGAAGATATCGTCGTCGTATATTTTTCCGGCCACGGTATTGCCTATGGCGATGCCGACAGGGCTTTGTTTTATTACCTGACCCGCGAAATCGGCAGTTTCGACCTCAGCGACGTGGGTGTACGCAACAAACGCGCGATTTCCAGCGACACCCTCACCCGCTGGATCAACGACATCCCCGCCCAAAAACAAGTGCTCATCCTCGATGCCTGCAATTCCGGCAAAGTGGTGGAAAACCTGGCTGGGAGCCAAAAATCGCTCAGTGCCTCCCAAATCCGTGCGCTCGACCGTATGAAAGACCGCACGGGCATGTTCGTACTCACCGGCTCGGCCGCCGACAAGGTCAGTTACGAGGCCGGGCAATTCGGCCAGGGCCTGCTCACCTACAGCCTGCTGGAGGGCATCAAAGGGGAGGTGCCTGACAAATTCGGCCATGTGGACGTGATGAAACTCTTCCGTTATGCCTGCGAGCGGGTACCCGAATTGGCCAAAGGCATCGGCGGTATCCAGACGCCCGTTCCGGTCGGGCCGCTCGGCAGGAGTTTTCCCATTGGTATCGCCGACAGCTCGGTTCACATCCCTATTGCGCCCGAGAAGCCGGTGTTTATCCGAAATATTTTTCAGGACGAAGCGCGTTTCAACGACGGATTGGGGCTGACCAACGCGCTGAAAGATTACCTGATCGATCAAACGGCCTTGGGCGATGCCCCTTTTATTTACGTGGACGTTTCCGAGTACGAAGAAGCGTATTCGATCAGGGGCCTGTACCGCATGAGCGGCGACGCCGTGGAAGTGCGCGGGCGGTTGTTTAAAGGAAAAACGCCGGTGGGCGAGGCGTTCAACGTGAAGGGGAAAAAGGCCGATGTGCCGGGCTTGGTGGAGGCTGTTGTGGATGAGGTGATGGGGATGGTGGAGTAGGATGGTTGATAAATGCTACTTCCCTCTGCCAATCAAATTAAACGACAACCCCACAAAATACCCCAGTTCGTACCGCGGCCGGGTGCTCACCTTGTTCGTTTCGGTCTCAATGAAGTAGTCGCCTTCGGAATAGCCGTTGTCGAGCTGTTGTACTTTACCGCCCAGCAAACCGGCGCTGAACACGATGCGTTCGGCGCGGCCGAGCACGAGGCTGGGGCCCAGAAAGAAGGAAAGCGATTCGAGGCCGCCGCCGTCGCCCAGCGGGATGCCCACGCCGAAGGAACCGCCGAACGAGACCGCCCCGCGACCCTGGCGGTAGAAGTGCACGGAGGAAGTCAGGTAGGGGGTGAAAGCATCTTTCGCGCCGGCGCGGATGGTGCTGTCGCGCACGAAATAATCCTTGGGGCGTTTGAAAAACTGCCCGAAATTCAGGCCCAGGCTGGCGTTCACCTGGAATCCCCCATAGACGCTTAGTTCTATCGGGGCGACCTGTTTGGTGACCACGCCGGGGGTTTGGGCAGAGTCTATCGGGGTAAGGATCAGTTGCAGGCTCAGGTTGTCGCCCTCGGCGGTGTGGCGGTATGTTTTGGAAAAATCGTTTTCCTGGATGATCAGGTAATCGGTGCGCAACCGTGCCAGGGCTTCCAGGTCGAGGCTTTTGATTTCAGGCAGTTTGGCTTCGAGCATGGCGATATTGCCCCGGTAGGTTTCCAGGTTTCTTTCCAAGGTGCCAAACCTTTTAGCAGCCGTGCCGCGGAAATTAAGGAGTGAATTTCCGATAAAATCAAATTTGGCATCCTCCAGAGCGCCGATCCAACCCTTTAGTTGATTGAGTTGTCCGGCATACAGCGTCGCGGATTTTTCGTATTCCTGTTGCAATGCCGTTAACTGCTTGCGGGTATCGGTTTTTTGGAGTACTGCGCTGAGGTCGAGTTTGGTCGGGTCGTTTTCATCGAATATGCGCGACATGTATTCCCGGGAAAGTTGTTTGATCTGGCGGGGGGCGAGATGCGGGTTATAGCGAAGATTTTGAATTTCAATAGCTGCGAAAGATTGTATTTGCTGGGCTTCCAGGGCGGTTTTCATATCCGCATTTTTTTCAGTCATCTGCTCGTCCAGCTCGGTCAGTACCGTTAGGGTGTTTTTAATATGCTGTTCCAGATTTTTCATTTCTTCAACGAGCTGCTCGCGTCGTTGTGTTTCCGCCGATTCGCCCATGCCGCTGCCTTCGGGGGCCGTGATGCCGAAAGGCCCTAACCCGCCGGCTTTACTGCCTTCGCCAAAAACCAGCCCGGCAGGATTGAACGATCCGCCGGCAGCCAGCTGACCCAGATCGAAACCGCTGCCCTGCGCGACGGATATCCGCCCGACTTCCGTTTTTACTTCAACATTGTACAGGTAGTTGTTATAATTACTGATATGAAACAATACATTTTCCCCCTTCCGCACAACCGGCCGGTCTATCGGTTTTCCGCCCCGCAGGTAATATACCGAATCGGTAAAGGCGTCATAATGGACGTGGAGGTCTTGAGCTTTGAGTCCTGAAATGTTAACAGCTATCGCTACTAAAAGAAGTATATGTTTCATTCAAATGATTTTGGGTAAATGTAGAGCTGCATGTGATTACCTTGTTACATTTACGGTATTAATTAAGACATCATCCACTCACCAACTGTTTCTATGAAGACTTTTCTTTTGGGCATCTGCCT
>JAKLJF010000733.1 GCA_023151335.1 Thermoanaerobaculia bacterium
TCCCACCTAAAAAGGAACCTCACTCCCGGCGATGCCAATAATGAGATCGCCAAACTCGAGGAAGTCGCAGTCCCACCTAAAAAGGAACCTCACTCCCGGACAGTTGGCGATACTGGCGACCCGCAGAACATTGTCGCAGTCCCACCTAAAAAGGAACCTCACTCCCGGGGCATTTTTTGCAACAACCTGATAACGAGCCAACTGTGGCGCAAAAAAGTTGCAAAAAACGCGAAATTATCCACTTGATAAATTTAACTTATATGTTTAAGGTGTTCGGAGGGTCGAGAAATTCGGTCCATTCTTCGGGCGGTTTTCCGAGGATAAGGGCCGTGTCGAGTTGGTTTTGGGTGCAGGACAAAATTAGCAACGCGTCGGCATTTCCGGGCTTACCGGGGATCATTTTTTTCAGCCAGCCGAGCAATTGTTTGTACGCCGCTTCGCCAGGGTCGCCGGCGAATACCGATTTTTGCAGGCGCAGGAATCCGGCTTGCAGCAGGCGGTCGGCCACCTTCAGGCGGCGTTTGTCGTCTTCGATGTCGTAAGCGATCAGGTAAGGCATGGCGGTTCAGATTTCGCGGTTTTCGTACCAGGCGCGGATATCGTCGGCCAGGGCGCCGGCGAAAGCGTGAATGTGGTTTCTGACCGCGCGGGTTTCGCCATCGGCGGCCAGTTCGGTTTCCAGAAAATCGTTGAATCGCGGGATCAGCACGGCTTTGGCAGTTTTGCCCACCCACCAGCCGCCGTCGCGGGGTTCGAACTGAGTGATATCGAGCGCGTCTTCGCGACACAGGGCGGCTACCAGGGCGTCGACCCAGGGCCGGAACGGTTCGATGAGGTCGAAAGCCAGCGCGGGCCGGTCGTATTCCTCGGCGTGCAGCATGCCCATGTAGGGGTCGAGGCCGGCGGCGAACACGGCGTTTTCGACTACCGGGTACAACATGCCGTACAGGTAATTGAGCGCCGCGTTGAAGGGGTCCAGCGCCGGTCGGCGGCTGCGTCCTTCGAAACGCCAGCGTTCCGGCGTTGCATCCGACAGGGCCTGCCAGTAACTGCGGGCCGCCGTGCCTTCCAGTCCCAGCAATTGTTGCCGCAGCAGGTCGGGGTCGGCGCAGGGGAGTTTGCCAGGGTGCAGGTCGTCCAGGGCGTTTTCCAGGGCGCCGATGCCCGCGTCCAGTCCCGAAACGGCGCAGATTTTGCGACAGGCATGCAGGTGCTCCAGTTGCCGCAGCGTTTTGAGTTTCGCCAGCCGGATGCCCCAGGGTATCCAGTGCGCGCCATCTTCCAGCCACAGGGCCTGCGCCCGCCGCAGCGAAGCCAGGCCCACGAAATAAGGGCTCCACAATTTGGCCTCCACGCCCCCCGTCTCCCCGTGGAAGAAAATCGGAATGTGGCGTTCCACTGCCAGCCGGATGGCTGCCGTGCTGAGCATGCAGTCGGCGGTCACGGCTATGCTGCTCACCCGCTCCGGGCTGATGAGCCGCCGCGCCTTTTGCCCGATCACCCAGAAACAACCTTTGCGTTGTTTCACCACCAGTCCGTGCGTATCGAGTACCAGTTGCATACGTCTTGATTTTTTTAAAAGTAATCGAAATCGAGCCAACCGCGGGATCCGTACTCCTTCGGCGGCGCCAGTGCCGCGCGGTAGTCTTTCCAGAGTTCAACCGCGGCCGGGTGTTTGGGGCCCATGATGCGATCCACGAAACGCAGTTTGCCTTCCACCGATCTTTTAAAACGTTCGAGGGTGCGGGAACCGCGCGTGTCCACCCGGTATTGCACCCGCACGGCGCCGGACAACTGGCGGATGTCGTCGGCGATTTGCGGGATAAAATCGGGCGGGATTTCCACGCCCCGCGGCCCGAGCAGGAGACCCGTGACAATTTTAGCGTCGTCGGGCCCGTACAGCGTGGCTTTTTCGGGGTTAAAAACAAACCCATGGCGCTTCACGCAACGCTGAATGTCGGAGTAGGCGTCCCAACTGAGCGGCTCGTGGCACGAAAAGCTCATGTCGTCGGCATAGCGGGTATACGTCCAGCCCCGGCGGCGCGACAGTACGAGCAGGTCTTCGTCGGCGTCCCGAAACGCCAGGTTGCTCAGCACAGGCGAAGTGGGCGCGCCCATAGGACAGCGGCCCCGGTACGTGCAAAGCCGCGTCAGCAGATCGCAGACCTCGGCGCCGAACCCAAACGGCTCGCCGGCAAAAACAGCCCGCACCCGTTCTTTGGTCACCTGGTGAAAAAAATCTTTCAGGTCGGCGTTCAGTAGCCAGGCCTTGCCAAGGTGTTGGGCGGCGTTGGTTTCGATGTGCCGGGGCGAAGGATCGCCCGCCGGCACTGCCAGAAAACCGTAGGCGGCATCGCTGCGCCGGCGCCAATACACCGCCTGCAGGTATTCGTTCAGGGCCGTTTGCACCGGCTGCAGGTTGTCGTCGGGGTCTTCGATGCGGCGCAGGGCGCCGCCCTTCTTCGGCACATCGAACACGTAGTACCGCGGCCTGGCCGCCGCCGCCGCGATATGTGCCGGCGAAAAGGCCAGCAACTCGGACAGATCGCCCGTCGTGCGCACCGACAAAAAGGCTTTGCTCAATCCTGCCAGCCGGGCAATGGAGGTGTTTTTTGTTGACATGGATTTGGTTTTAATTTTAACGCTGCGCGGAAATCTTTCCGTCTACGATCCCCGCTTCGTTTGTCATCCTGACGGGATTCGTCCGCTCTACGAAGAAAACCTAAACGAGTTGCCATCGTAGATTGTACCGTACATCGGACGGTTCTGCCTAACGGCGGATGACAAGCGCGGGGGGAGAAAAGAGGGAAAGGCACGGACGCACCCACGCAGCGATTCTCGGTTTGTAAATATTCATTATGCGACAGACCGCGAAGCGGTCAAATTTGAATAGCCCCGGGTGCAACCCGGGGCTATTCAGAAAGACGTTGTGGCAACCACAAAGTGGTTGAATTTCGATTTATTTAATTGATATTCAACCGCTTCGCGGTTGGAGAATCAGACCGGACTAAAACCCCGGGTTGCACCCGGGGCTATTCAAATTTGACCGCTTCGCGGTCTGTCGCATGGCAATTAATTGCAAAGCGAGAATCGCTGCTTTGCGGTCTGTTAGATTAGTAATTTCTATAAACCGATAATCGCCAGC
>JAKLJF010000734.1:0-2783 GCA_023151335.1 Thermoanaerobaculia bacterium
TCGGGAGTTATTATTTCACGTCCAAAAACTTATGATGGTGAGATGTTTGCCCGGCAGCCCAAAAACTGTTTTTTGTCATATTTTAACAGACGGAACGCTTCAAAATAGAGTAGTTGTACCTTTGCCGTATGAATCAGGCGACTTATCCTACTCCCGCAACCTTTACCCGCGCCCGCAGCGCGGAGATGTTTGAAGAAGCCAAACGATATTTCCCCGGCGGCGTGCATTCTCCGGTGCGCGCCTTCAAAAGCGTGCAGGGGCCACCCGTTTTTTTTGAAAAGGGTGAGGGTTGTCACTTGTACGACGTTGACCGGCAGAAGTTTGTGGATTTTTGTTGTTCCTGGGGGCCGCTGATCCTCGGGCACTGCCACCCGGCCGTTGTGCAACGGGTGCAGGAAGCGGTGGTGAATGGTATGTCTTTCGGTACGCCTACACCGCATGACAACCGCATCGGGAAACTGGTGCTCGACCACCACCGCTACATTGAAATGATCCGTTTCGTGAGCAGCGGTACCGAGGCGGTTATGAGCGCCATCCGGCTGGCGCGTGGGGTGACGGGCAAAAGTAAGGTTATCAAATTTGAAGGCTGTTACCACGGCCACGTTGATTCGCTGTTGGTAAAAGCCGGATCAGGCTTGGTCACCTTTGGGATCAGCACCTCGGCAGGCATCCCCGAATCATTTGCCAAAGAAACGATCGTGGCGCCGCTGGCCGATCCGGAAGCCCTTGAAGCCGCTTTGCGACAACACGCAGGCGATACAGCCTGCGTCATCATCGAACCCATCCCTGCCAACAACGGACTTCTATTGCAAGACCGCTCGTTTCTGGCATTTTTACGCCAAAAATGTACTGAATACGGGGTATTGCTCATTTTCGATGAAGTAATCTCCGGTTTTCGGGTGGGTTTTGAAGGGGCGGCGGGCTATTACAATATACAACCCGACATTATCACCTTTGGCAAGATCATTGGCGGCGGCATGCCGGTAGGCGCTTATGCCGCCAGCGCAGCCATTATGAAAAATGTGGCGCCGGAAGGACCGGTGTACCAGGCCGGTACGCTGAGCGCCAATCCGGTGGCTATGGCTGCCGGATTGGCAACCCTGACCGAGTTGTTAACACCGGGTTTTTACGAGGCATTGGAGCAGAAAACTGCCCTTTTCACCGGCCGCCTGCAAGCCTTCTGTAATAAAAAAGGCTACGAGGTAAGTTTTCCCCCGGCGCGCCGATGAGATCGATCCGGCCGGAATGGATCATTTTAAAAAAATGCACCTGGAGTGCCTTAAACGCGGGGTGTATTTCGGTCCCTCGGGGTATGAAGTTGGCTTTATTTCTTCGGCGCATACGGATGCCGACCTGGATTACGCGGCAGGCAAGATGGAAGAGAGTCTGGATGTTGTTTTTTCGGGTTAAGGTTCATTTGCCCAGATGTTATTTTCTCTTCTGATATCTGCCATTCGTTCGCCGGGATCGATTTCCACTTTGGCGATCTTTTTCGTTTTTTCCGGTATTTCAAAGGTGTATGTCGGATCTACCCAGCGGTGGTCGGGCAGGATGGTCCGCGGCATTTGGGATTCGGCGGGTTTTTCGCCGCGCATACTTTCCAGCGGCGCATAGAACAGTTCCTGTTCGCCACCGGTGTAAGTGACGACGATGTCGAGCGGCATAGCCATGTCGCCGATGCGTTCGATCACGACCCGGGTGGTTTTGCGGCCCTCTTTCTCCACCGATTTTACAGCGTAATCGATGGTATTCGTGGTATGCACAAAATCTTCTTTGTACCAGTCGAGTTCAAGTCCGCTTTGTTTTTCAAACACCCGGATCAGATCGTTTGCGTTAGGGTGTTTAAATTTCCAGGTATCGAAATAGCGCAACAGGCCTTTGGCCACATTTTCTTCCCCGATCACATATTCGAGCTGCCGCATAAATACGCAACCCTTAACATAAGCCGCGAGGGAATAAGCGTATATGGATTTAAAATGGTCGGCATGCGTGGTCAGTGGTTCTTCATTGCCGCTGGTGGCCAGGGTGGTGTAAGCCGCGTAATTGCCGGCAAACGGGTTTTCTTCGGCTTTCCGGCCCGGCAGTAATCCAGCGCGGGCCAGTTCGTTTTCCACGATGGTTTCGGCGTAGGTGGTGAATCCTTCGTCCATCCAGGCATAAAGGCTTTCATTGGTGCCGAGGATCATTTGATACCAGGAGTGCAATTGTTCGTGCACGGCTACACCCACCAGGCTGTTCAAGCCGCGATTACCGGTAATCAGGGTGGCCAGGGGGTATTCCATGCCCCCGTCGCCACCCTGGATGAAGCTGTATTCGCGGTAGGGATATTGGCCAAACCGCTCGTTCATGATGGTACGGGCACGGTTCATAATGGCCGGGAGTTGTTCCCATTGCGCGTCGTACCCTTTACCTTTTTTCCAAAAAAAACGCATGATCGTGCCGTCGTCGGCCAGTATTTTGGTATGCGTATATTCCGGATCGGCTGCCCACACGAAGTCGTGAACGTTCGGGGCTTTAAAATGCCAGAGGAATTTTTCGCCGTCGGGCAATTGCAGCGGGGCGTTGGAGGTTTCGTATCCATACCCCACTTGCTGGGGGTTTTGCAGGTAGCCGCCCGCGGCCACCATAAAATTTTTGTCAATACTGATCTTTACATCAAAATCGCCCCAAACGCCGTAGAACTCCTGACCGATATACGGATTGGCGTGCCAGCCCTGGTAGTCGTATTCGCATAATTTGGGATACCATTGCGCCATTGAGTAGGCTACGCCTTCCCGGTTGTT
>JAKLJF010000734.1:2793-3143 GCA_023151335.1 Thermoanaerobaculia bacterium
GGGCCGGCACCTGGGCGTCCCATGCCATCTCCAGCACCGTGCTGCTGTTCGGAAGGATAGGTTCAGCCAGGCTTACTTCCAGTATAGTTTCATTGGTTTCAAACCGGGTCGGTTTCCCGTTTTGCCACAGGGAAGAGACCTTTATCCAGCCTTGTTCCTCCGGTTGAAGTTTGCTGATCCGGTCGCCAAAGCGGTTGTTGCCTCCCCTTATGGTGCGGGCCCTGACGTCCATCATGCTGTTGGGTTGGAACGCGTTGAAATAAAGGTGATAAAACACTTTGTACAAGGTATCGGGACTGTTGTTGAAGTAGGTCAGTTTCTGAGCGCCGCTGTACCGGTGTGTACGAACA
>JAKLJF010000735.1:0-2901 GCA_023151335.1 Thermoanaerobaculia bacterium
TCTAATACAATATGAGTTTCAGTTGGAGATAGTATGACAGTTATCATCACATTTTCGTAAACATCATAAACATCCGTTGATTTATTCAATAGTTTTCCTGAATACGAATATGAAGGTATTATTGATGCTGAACATGCAATAGAGATTGTGTATGGAATCGAATAAGTGAGGTACTCCAGATCGGAATATTTTTTATCCCTAAGAATGTCATTTAATTTTGTCTTCAATTTTTCTAAATCCTTAATTGCAAGTTCTGACCCAGCTATCATGCCATCTTGCATCTCATTATTGTGCGGCCTGTTATATAATTCATTTGATTTAAATCCCTTGTTGAACGAAGCCGCCTGCCGGCGGCAACCTATGTTCAAAGGTCGTAAGTTTGGGTCATTGTTTCATTTTTCAAATCAAGGTATTATGAAAAAAAAGTAATCACTTACGGTTTCTGACTGTTGACCAACGGGATGTTTACGATCGCATGTTACGTCGTATGGAAGTCCTGGGTTTTTCACCAGTCACAGTTATCAATTATGCGCGGCCTGTTCGGGATTTGATGATTCACACGGGCGCTGTGCCGGAAGAACTAAGTGCCGATGATGTGATTGAACACTTGCACGAGTACCAGCAACAGTTCGGGATTGGTTCTTCGGCGTTGAACATCCGGATTTGCGGGATCAAATTTTTGTATCGGGAAGTGTTAGACCGGCCTGATTTCGCGCTGGACATTCCCAATCCGCGTCAGGTCAAACAGATCGGTACTATTTTGACCGAAGATGAATTGTTGGCGCTGTTCGATGCTTGTTCGGGCAGTCCCAAACGTCTGGCTTTGTTGCACACGTTGTATGCCACGGGCATCCGGGTTCGGGAGTTGAGCCAATTGCGGCAAACGGATTTTGACCGGAGCCGGCGATTGATCACTATTCGCCACGGCAGCAAGGGTGGGCGGCACCGGGTGATTCCTTACGATGAAGCCTTGCACGACACCCTGAACACGTATTTCCGGACGGTAAAACCCAAAGAATGGCTGTTCAATGCGCACAACAAAACGGAGCCTGTCAGCACCCGCGGCGTACAGTTTATGCTGCGCGGGGTCGTCAAAAAAGCCGGGTTGGAGGCGCGTAACATTCACCCACATACCTTTCGGCACACCTTCGCGGTACATTATCTGAACAATGGCGGCAATTTGTTGCGGCTGCAGCAATTGCTGGGCCACGCGCACTTGAGTACCACCTCGCTCTATCTGCGCTACGTGCATGTATCGCTCAATGACATTCCTTCACCACTTTATACCCTACTGCAAAAACAGCGCGGGCAATGAAGCGCCCGCGCTGGGAAGTAGCCGACGTATTGTGCCATTTCAAATCAAGGTTTCTTCAGCAGCACCCGCAAAGCACCCACGTATTGCGCACGTTTTACGTCCTGGAACGTTGCCGCACGGCTTTGTTGGGAGGTCATGTAGAGGCCTGCGACCATTGTGGAACGATTCGTATTGCCTACAACTCCTGCCGCAACCGGCATTGCCCCAAGTGCCAAGCCAGCGAGCGGGAAGCCTGGATACTGGCTCGTGAGGGCGAGTTATTGCCGGTGTGTTACTTCCACGTGGTGTTTGCCCTTCCGGCTCAATTGAATGTCCTGGCCATCCACGAACCGGGCCGTTGCTACGACTTGTTGTTCGATTCGGCCTGGGAGACGCTGCAAGCCTTCGCCCGCGATCCCAAACACCTGGGCGCACAAACCGGTATGACGGCTGTGTTGCATACCTGGGGTCAAAACCTGAGCCTCCATCCGCATGTCCACTGTATTGTACCGGGTGGCGGTTTGACCAAAAGTGGACGATGGCAACATGCCGGACGCGGCAGCGAGCGGTTTTTGTTCCCGGTGAAGGCCATGAGCCAGGTGTATCGCGCCATATACCTGCGCAAATTGCGCTGGCATCTGCAACGCGGCGGGCTGGACTTGCCCAATGAACTGCTCGGCAAAGCAGATCAGAAAGCCTGGTTGGAAACCTTGTACCGCCAAAAATGGGTGGTGTATGCCAAGCGTCCCTTCGGTGGGCCGAAACAGGTCATCGAATACCTTGGCCGATACACACACAAAGTGGCTATCAGCAATCATCGCTTATTGGAGGTGTCGGAGGCCGGGGTGCGCTTTGCCTACAAAGACTACCGGCAAGGAGGCACAAAAAAGGAAATGACCCTCGACGGCCCGGAATTCCTCCGGCGATTTGCCTTGCACATCCTGCCACCCCGCTTCCGTCGCATCCGGCACTTCGGTATCCTGGCCAACAGCAGCAAAATCCGCCTCCTGGAAGCCTGTCGAAAAGCCTTGGGGACTCCATCAACCGCGCCACTACCCAATCGCGTTGAACGCCGGCGGCTGGCCCGGCTTAAACTGTTGGGGGACAAATTGCCGGAACAATGCCCCTGTTGTAAAATCGGTCGCATGACGCCCATCGGCCTGCTCCCGCCTCAACGCGCGCCGCCACAAGGAATGTTGCCCCGGTTTTATTCTATTGAACCCGCCCATTAGCCTGCCCAAGTATCCGGCGCCAGACCGGACAACCCAAGTCGTGCCTGTTCCAGACTTACAGCACCTAAAAATCCCGAAAATCATGTCAATGAACGCTGGAAAATTGGGTGTTTATAGCATCCTGTATGACGCTGTTATATTCTATCATACCTGAATGCTTCCACAGAAAACAGACTGAATCTCCATAGTACAAGGCTTTTGTTCTCGCTTCGCTTGCCGGTTCCCACCGGCAGGCTTGGCGTCGTTCAACAAAGGCTGAGCGGCTACCCCACGCCGGGCGGGGGTAGCCGCTCAGCCTTTATTGTTGGCAGAATTATATTGTTATTTTGTTGAAATGCTTTGAATAGCGAGTAATTAATTTTCAACACAAAATAT
>JAKLJF010000735.1:2911-3141 GCA_023151335.1 Thermoanaerobaculia bacterium
AATTCTAAGCTTAGGTAAAATGAACCCATAAGAGTAATCCAAGCGTTACCGACAAACTCACCCTGCCAGTAGGGTGGAATCCCTGCTGAAAACCACCTCCATTTAATTTTAACATTACGATTTGCAATGTATCTTTTTGATAACCAGATAGTACCTATGTACCACTCTACCTGGGTCCATTGTCCTGCCGGACAAAAAACTGATCTAACTGGACTTGGCATATTTTAATG
>JAKLJF010000736.1 GCA_023151335.1 Thermoanaerobaculia bacterium
ATGTATTACAGGGTATTGTTTGAAAGGATAAAAGAAGCCTTCCTGCGCGAATACGCCACCGCGTCGGGCCGGCTGGTGTCGCACTCCCAAACGGCCTACGTACTGGCGCTCGAATTCGGCCTCCTGCCACCCGAACTGCGCCCTGCCGCCGTCCAGTACCTGACCACCGACATCCGCAACCGCAAAAACCACCTGGCCACCGGCTTCCTCGGCACCCCCCACCTTTGCCACGTGCTTTCTGCCAACGGACAAACCAAGCTGGCTTACGAACTGCTGCTGCAGGAAACCTACCCCTCCTGGCTTTATCCCGTAAAAATGGGCGCCACCACCATCTGGGAACGCTGGGACGGCATTAAAACCGACAGCACCTTCCAGGACCCCGGCATGAATTCTTTTAACCACTACGCCTACGGCGCTATCGGCGACTGGATGTACCGCGTGGCAGCCGGCCTTGAAATTGGCGCGCCGGGATACAAGCATATCCGCATTCAACCGCATCCGACCGATAAACTGACTTATGCGCGGGCTTCGTACGAAAGCCAGTATGGTACAATTGCCTCCGGCTGGGAAAAACAAGGTGAAACTTTGACCGTGGGAGCAGCCATCCCGCCGAATACGACGGCCACGATCGTTTTACCGGATGCCCGGCTGGAAGAGGTGCGGGAAGGAGGGCAGCGGTTGCATGAGAGCGGGTTGTTCAAGGCGCGGCAGGAGGGAAGCAATGTGGTGCTGGAAGTGGGGTCGGGGGAATACCGGTTTTTGTATCCCGCGGCGAAGTAAGATCATTATAAATCGACCGGCGCGATTATATTCGACCGTCTTCGCGGGTAATAGTGATTTTGTGTTTTTCTGCCAGGTCGCGGCGTCCCGTCTCTCCGGAAACGCGCCACGCCACGAGCATCTCTTTTTTCGTTTTGTTTTTTTCGGGTTGCGGGTTTTCCGTTTCCATATCAGGTTGGTATGAATGCTGAGGTAAATGTGCAGGGCATACTTGAAGATGCTCAGGGCTCCCAGTCCATCCATTCAGGTTTTTGGTACGGCTGCACAAAAAAATGCCGCACTTTCGTGTTGAATTCCTGCCGGTAGCGGTGGGGTGTGCCGTGGCCTGACGACGGAAATATCCAAAGGTAAGCCCGGGGGATGTTTTCAAATATTTCCAGCGTATGAGCGGGCTTGATCACGTCGAAATCGCCGCCCATCACCAGCACGGGACACTTGATTTTATGCAGATCACTCGGTGGGATATTGGGCTCCACCTCCATCATGTGCAGTAGTTTTATGGTGTTTTTGGTGGCGGCATCCTGCTTTGCAGCGTGGAGTTTGTCGAGTTCTGTCCGGATCATATTAAAACCTTCGACCGTCACAGCGCTGGCATCGGGTCTCAGGTTGGCGCCGGTAACGGCCAGTTTTTTTACCTTGCCGGGGTGCCGGATGGCGAGCAGCAAGCCGTTGATACCGCCGTCGCTCCAGCCGATGACGTAGGCAGAATCTATTTTCAGGTGGGTGAGCAGGGCCTCAAAATCGTCGGCCATCATTTCATAGTTGAGTACGCTGCTGGTATCCACAGATTTTCCCTGTGCCCTGCTGTCTACCGCGATTACTTTGTAATACTTTGAAAAATAGGGAATTTGGTAACGGTAATCCCGGATAGAACCGCCGTTACCATGGATCAACAGCAAGGGCTGGCCCTGACCGTAAATTTCATAGTATAGTTTTATACCCCTTGTAGCGAAGTATTTGCCCGTTTTGGGATTACTGCCGTAAGGAATAGCAACCGGCGCTTTTTTGGGCGTTTGCGCAAATCCCAAAGCCGGGAGCAGCAGCAGAACAAATAGCAGGATGAAATTTCCGTTCCTTTTCATTTATTTTGAATTAAAGCAGGTTTTTTTGCCTTCTGTATACAACGAGACTGCGATATTGGGATGCCATGGCACGCTCGCCTACCAGCTTCCCCCGCCGCCGCCACCAAACCCGCCGCCGCTGAAACTTCCGCCACCACTGCTGCCGCTTTTGGAAGGCATGCTGGTGAACGTATTCCCGATATCCTTGGTCGCATGGCTGAACCGCTGCATGAACTGTGCCGATGTGAAATGGCCCGTGCGGGAACCGTACCACGCGGGCGGCGGGACATTCAGGGCCTCAAATTTATCGGACCAGTTGTCGGCCATGTCGAATACCATCGCGTAAGGCAGGGACTTGTCGAAGTACTGAGGGTCTTCTTTGATCAGTTGTTCCAGGCGGGGGCGTTCCACCGTTTGCATGAACATGCGATAGCCGGCCAGCTTTTGGTACGCTTCCAGGCCCAGCAGCGATTTTTTGGGCATGTACAGGCCTATGATAAAAAGCCCGATACCGAGTATGGCCGTGCCGAACGCCGTTTCGATGGAAAAAAAATGGAGTACGCTCAGTTCCTGTATTGACACGATGCCGGTCAGCAGTGCGCTGGCCACACAAAAAGCGCCCAATACTTTGAATAAAATGCCGGAGTCTATGCCCATTCCTTCGTAATGTTTCGCCTTTTTGATCTTATCCTTCAGCAAAACTTTTACGGCATTCATCGTAGTATAAAAAGTGTTTACCAGGGAAGACAACATGACGCTTTCTCCGCCTTTGAATAATCCATAATAGAGTTTTTTTTCATACTCATTCGCTTCCGCGGGCAATGGTTTCAGTTCAATAAATTTATAGTCGGTGTCCGTCAGCAGCCCCAGCAGTTTTTTGATCTCCACTTCTTCTATGCGCAGGTGCCCTTCCGCGGCCCAATAGGGGATGAGGGCGATAATATCCCGTTCGTGCAGTTTGTCGTCGATGAGAATACCCGCTTCCGCCGGCGTCATGTTTTCAGGCGGATAATACTGCGGGTAGATCGTCACCGTTTTATCCCGGCCTTTTTTGTACCACAACCAGAAAAACAAACCCAGGATCAGCAGGGGATAAAACATCCGGCCATTATTCATCCACCAACGCCGGAATGCCGCGCCGGAACCGGTAGCGGCAATGGCGGAAGCCGGCACACTAAAAGCAGGCTGAAACAGCAAATCGTGCTCGACGATGGGGCCCGCGGTTTCAATAAACAGGGAATTGCCTTCAATACGTTGCCGGAGTTGCCGGGTGTCGAAATCCCTGTTGATTTTTATCT
>JAKLJF010000737.1:0-2632 GCA_023151335.1 Thermoanaerobaculia bacterium
GGCATTCCCTCGGTGCTTACATTTGGCAAAATAAACTCCACCGGCGGCGCTACGAATATCATTCCCAACGAGGTAAAACTGGAAGGTACTTTCCGCACCATGAACGAAAAATGGCGCCTCGAGGCCCATAAGCGCATGAAACGGATCGCCGAAACCCTGGCCAAAAGTATGGGTGGCGCCTGCGAGTTCAATATCGTGAAAGGGTACCCCGTATTGTTCAACAACGAGGCCCTCACGCTGCGCGCCAAGCAATGGGCAGCCGAATTGCTCGGCCCCGACAGGGTCGCCGACCTGCCCATGCGCATGACTTCGGAAGACTTTGCTTTTTATTCCCAGGAGTTGCCCGCCTGTTTTTACCGGCTCGGTACCGGCAACCCGGAGCGTGGAATCACGTCGCCTGTACATACCAATACTTTTGATATCGACGAGGCGGCACTGGAAACGGGGATGGGAATGATGGCTTGGCTGGCAGTCCAGGAGATAAATATTTAACTTTTACTTTTTCCGATATACCCTCCCCAAACCGTTTTCCGACTGAAAAACCAGCTCATACCCTTGCTCCAACTGCTCCTTAATTTCCTTTGTGAAAAGATGGTCATTGAACTGTTTGTCCAGACACCAGGTCAGCACGTAGCCTACGTTGGCATTATTGGTTTTAGCCTTGTAGTTCAGGAATTCCGCCCGGGGCGGCTGCCCCTCGAAACCGATACCGTCTTTGGGTAAAAAAACGTAGGGGTCGCGTTGTTCGCGCCAAAGGAGCGGGAAGTTCTGGGTATGCGCTTCGTAGTTATCCAGCAGCACAATGCTTTTTTCGGCGCCGATGTAGCCCGCCGCATGTACGAACAGCCACATGGCGGTCGAAACCGTTTGCCCGTCGGGCAACTGACCGTTGTGATTAAAACTCAGCGGCAGCACCGATACCTTGTCCGGGATAGCCGCCGCGCAACTGACATACTCCGACACCGCCCCCGAGGCGCGCCAATGGGCAGGCAGGCGAATACTCCAGAACAGCGCCGAAAAAGCAACGGCGCACGCCAGCACCGCGTTTTGCGCCCATCTGGGAAAATCCAGCGTCGCCAGCCAAAGCAGCAGTACCAGGTACGGCAACATTTGCAGCCGGATGGGCATAATACCCGCCCCGGCAAAGCTGCCCGGTTGTTTGAAATAAATAAAAAGCGACAGGATAAAGGCGCCGAACAGCGCGTCGGTCCACACTAAGCGGCGCGAGCGGATCTTTATCCAGACCGCGGCGCCCAATAGAACCAGGAACAGTAAGGTTACAAGTGGCGTCCACTTGCGTTCCGCCTCCATCATCGTGCACAGAGACGTCAGCCGCACCAGTTCCGACCACATTTGCCAGCCGGCGTCGCCCGATTTGCGAAATGACAGACCCTTGGCATACAGGTATTCCGCAAAAAGCACCAGTGTGGGTAACGCGGTGAGCGCCAATACGATGGACTGCTGGCGGAAATACTGTTGGCGTTCTGCCCATGAGCCGGCGCGGAAAGTTTGCGCGAGTAACGCGCAGCCAATGAGCAAAAACGCGAACAACAACCCGACGGGATGGCAAAAAAACAGCGCCAGAAAGAGCGCTGCCAGTCCGGTTTGCCGGCCCACCGTCCATGCTTCCTGGAACCGAAGCCAGTAGCCGAATGTCCAGAACATCAGGGCCAGGCTGCACGAGTAATTGTAAAAGCCCATCTGGAACACGTGGTGGTAAGCGAACAACAGTCCCAACGAACTGAGGAACAGCCCCGCCGGCGCCAGTTGCCGGATGACAAAACGCAAACCCAGCCCGAAGGCCAGCAAGTAGAAGGTTTGCAGCAGTTTTTCATTCAGAAATGCCGGAATACCCGCGGCGAATCCTGTTTTCATCCAAAAATGACTGAACCAGTTCGGCTCGAAACGCAGGTTGAGATATACCCATGACTCATAAAAATCGCGCAGGCCTGCGCTGGCCGAAAAGTCGGCCAGCACCTTGGCGTTGTACAAATGGCAGGGTCCGTCGATGGTGAGGAAATACCGGACGGACCACAGGGGGAGCAGGCAGAGAGCCAGCAGGAAGTAGAATACGAGGCGCTCGGCAGATTTTAGAAGCATACAGATTTAGCACCTTGAAAGCAGCACCGGATTTATCGCGAATTACGTTTACGAAACTTTTAAAGTTTCGTAAACGTCACTTTCTCGTTTACCCCAGCGCCTTCTCCCGCAGCCGCTGCAGGAACGGCGACGCGAAAATGAAAGATTGCAGGTTTTCATTGTCGCTTTGCAGTACCTGCGATTTGTTGCCGCTCCATTCCAGCTTGCCCTCGTACAGGAAGCAGATATTGTCGCCGATCTCCATCACCGAATTCATGTCGTGGGTATTGATCACGGTGGTAATGTTGTTTTCGATGGTGATGCTGCGGATCAGTTCGTCGATCACCAGGGCGGTTTTCGGATCAAGGCCGGAGTTCGGTTCGTCGCAGAAGAGGTATTTGGGATTGAGCACGATCGCGCGGGCGATACCTACCCGCTTTTGCATACCACCGGATAGTTCGGACGGATATTTTTTATTGTTCCCTGTCAGGTTCACCCGTTCGAGGCAATAGTTTACCCGTTCGAGCTTTTCCTTCGGCGTTTTGTTTGTGAA
>JAKLJF010000737.1:2642-3139 GCA_023151335.1 Thermoanaerobaculia bacterium
AAGCGGATATTTTGTTCCACCGTGAGCGAATCGAACAGCGCCGATCCCTGAAACAACATTCCCACCTGCATGCGGATGGGACGCAGCTCCTGTTTATTCAGGGCCGTAAAATCCACCTCATCATACCAGACTTTTCCGCTGGAAGGTTTCAGCAGCCCCACCAGGATTTTCATCAGCACCGTTTTACCCGAGCCGCTGCGGCCGATAATGAGATTGGTTTTGCCGGCCTCAAAGAGAAAAGAGATGCCTTTCAGCACCTGCTGATCTCCGAAGGATTTCATAATGTTTTCTGCCCGAATCATAGAAGTTTCGTCATTAGGTCATTACAGCGGCAACGCCGAATACCGTTCAATAAACGCTTTCAACTCGTCTACCATATTCGGCGAACCGATGGCAATGGTGCTGCGCTGGTGCAGTTCTTTTGGGTCCATATCGAGTATTCGTTTCAGTTGGGTGTTAAAGGATTTGCCGCCAGCCTGCTCCACCACCATCGACAA
>JAKLJF010000738.1 GCA_023151335.1 Thermoanaerobaculia bacterium
GGCAGCCGGATGGCCGATGCTGCGGGCGATCTGCTCGTAGGTGCTGACCGAGCCCGGCGGAATACGCAGCAACGCTTCCCAAACCTTTAGCTGGAATTTGGTGCCCTGCAGCAACAGCGTCAGGGAGCCGGGTTGCCCCTGGCTATCTCCAAAGATTTCGTTCACTATTTTCCGGGTAAATTCCTGGTCCGCTTCCATTTGCGCGAACGCCCACTTCTGCTCGAAACGCCCAAGTTCTACCTGGGGCGAACTGTCGTTGATAAAAGAAAGTCCGCAAATACCGCGTTCAGTAGCGGCGATGAAACACTCGCCGAAGGGCGTAGGGTGGAATCCGTATCGGATGCGGATGCCTTTACCCCGCCGCCGGAACTCGTCGGGCGTAACGCCTTCAATATTGACAAACAGATCGTACACCCTCGATTGCGCCGACAAACCCACTGCGTCGGCGGCTTCCTGAACGCTGTCGAACTGGTGCATGCGGTTGCGCAGATAATCGACCGTCAGGTACTGGGTAAACTTTTTCGGACTAACGCCCGCCCATTCGGTAAACACACGTTGAAAATGCTCGGGCGACAGGTGCACCTGGGCAGCCACCGCCGGCAAATCGGGTTGTTCGCGGAAGTTCCGGCTCAGGTATTCGATGGCCTGGGCTACGCGGTCATAGTTCAGTTGCGATTGCGTCATGGATGACAATTTTTAATACAAAGTTAACCGGTGGAACAGACTGCCGGCAACCCGAATCTTGCGAAAAATCAGATCCCGGTTTCAGATACGGCAATGGTACGGAATCATGCTTGTTTCTCCTTCTAAATCAAAAATGTGCTTATTTTTACATAATCCGCAAACCTGATGCAAAATGAAATGGATCACCCACGAACACCCTAAAATCGACCGCATCGCCTGCCCCTGGCTTATCCGGCGCTTCATTGACTCAAACGCCGAAATCATTTACGTACCCTTTGACTCGGTAAAATCGCAGGCCGAAACGCTCGGCGCCATACCCTTCGACGTACCGGGAGTGGAATTTACGCACTATGGCGAATTGTGTACGTTTGACTATTTTATCCAAAAATATGAACTGAAAGACCCTGCCCTACAGGTGGTGGCGCGGATAGTGCGCGCCGCCGATACCGACCGGCATCAGCTGGCGGAACAAGCTCCCGGCCTTTGGGCCATTTCGGCAGGTTTGGCATACAATACCCCGAATGATTACCAGTTACTGGAAAAAGGCATAATGCTCTACGACGCCTTGTACAGTTGGGCAAAATACCTGCGTCATGAAAAACACACCCAAAGCCCGGCGGAAAAGCTGCTGCTCGACGTTCTTCAGCAGTTCCTCGAAAACAAAACCGCGGGAAAGAAGAAAACTCCGGCCTGGGCAAAAGAACTGAAGGCCATCATCCAGGATCAGATCGATGCCAGTTTGAGCTTGAAAGAAATTTCAAAAGAACTCGACATCAATCCAGCCTACCTGAGCCGTGCTTTTTCCAAATACTTCGATGATCTGTCTTTTGGCGAATACATCCGCAAACTGCGCATCGAAAAAGCGATCCAACTGCTAGGCAAGCCGGAATATTCCCTGACCGAAATCGCATATCTGACGGGGTTTTCCGATCAAAGTCATTTTACAAGGGTTTTTAAAAAAATGATGGGGGAAAGCCCGTCTGCATACCGGAAAAAATCTGCAAAAAAGTAAAGCCCGTTCAAAAGGTTGATAACGTTCTATTTTTAAAAAAACTGAACAGGCAGTTTTGTCTGAAAAAACTATACTGCCATGAAATGGATCACACGCGAACGACCCAAAATAGACCGCATCGCCTGCCCTTGGCTCATCAAGAATTTTATTGACCCGGAAGCAGAATTTATTTACGTACCGAAAGATCAGGTATTCGAAAAGGCAAATGAGCTCAACGCCATACCTTACGATCTTCCCGGCACGGAATATTCGCACGAGGCCGATAATTGTACGTTCGATTTCATCGTCAGAAAACACGGGCTCACCGACCCCGCACTGCTCCAACTGGCCCTGATCGTCCGGGGCGCCGACACCGACCGTTTCGATCTGGCGCCGCAGGCAGCAGGGCTATGGGCCATCTCGGCGGGGCTTTCGTACAATTTTAAAAACGACTACGAAATGCTGGAAATTGGGATGAAAATGTATGACGCTTTATATAGCTGGGCGAAATATGTTTCTGATGAACGGCATACCTGGAATCCGGGACTTTAACAAGGCGCTCACTGCAGAGGTGCCGAAAGCCTTGGTTGCGCAGTATGCTTATAATGCCGGCGGATGGGGTGAAATTGTACCACACAGCTCTATCTTCACCATCGCTCAACAAATTCGTCACTGAAAGCCCCGGTCAAAACCAAATCTATGCCCACCCGTACCGGATTGGACCGCCTCCTCACCGACCGCGCTTTGCAGCAGCAATGCACAGGCCGCATCGCTTATCTCTGCCATAATGCTTCCGCCGACAGCCGGTGCCGGGAAGGTTTGTCTTGCCTGAGCGCCTTGTTCGGCAAGCGCTTAAAAGCCATTTTTTCGCCGCAGCACGGCTTGTTTTCCGAAGCGCAGGATAACATGATCGAAACGGCGCATTTCATCCATCCCTATTTTAAAATCCCCGTATACAGCCTTTATTCCGAAACCCGCTCGCCCACGCCTGCCATGCTGGAGGGAATCGACCGGGTCATCATCGACTTGCAGGATGTCGGTTGCAGAACGTATACTTTCGTATTTACCATGACGCTCATGCTCGAAGCCTGCGCGCGGGAGGGCATAGAAGTGGTGGTGCTCGATCGTCCGAATCCGCTCAATGGCACGGCGGTGGAAGGCAACCTGCTCGACCTGTCTTTCCAATCTTTTATCGGGCTTCACCCGCTGCCCATGCGCCATGGCCTGACCATCGGGGAAATTGCCCGCATGGCCGTGTTATATTGGGATATCCCGTGCGCGCTGAGCGTAATCGCCATGGAAGGCTGGCAACGCGCGATGTATTTTGGCGAAACCAAGCTCCCCTGGATTTCACCGTCGCCCAATATGCCGCATCCCAAAACCACCCAGGTTTTTCCCGCTACGGTGCTGCTGGAGGGTACTAATTTTTCGGAAGGCCGGGGAACCACCCGT
>JAKLJF010000739.1 GCA_023151335.1 Thermoanaerobaculia bacterium
ATTGAGATTGGTCAATTTTTCCAAAAAACGAATATCACTGATTTGATTGATACCGAGGTCAAGGATATTGAGGTTGGTCAATTTTTCCAAAAAACGGGTGTCGCTGATTTGATTGGCCGAAAGGTCGAGGGTATTCAGGTTGGTCAATTTTTCCAAAATGCGGATATCACTGATTTGATTGTTATTAAGGTCAAGAATATTGAGATTGGTTAATTTTTCCAAAATGCTAATGTCGCTGATATGCCAGCCCAGGATAAAATCTCCGCCTGCTATCAGTATTTTTAATCGGGAAAGTCTGGAGAGCGAGGGTGGAAGCGTAACCAGGCAATTATAAGCGCCTGAGTTTTGGTTTTCTACCCATTTTTGTTTTCTCCGGTCGAGCCATCTGTTACTGAGGATCAACTCTTCCAGCCAGGTCAATTCAAATAGTTCAGGCACCTGCGCTTCCAAATCGGTCAGCCCGCAGCGGCCGAGATCGAGGCGCCCGGTGCGTTCCTGTTTTTCTTTCTCGATGAGTTGTTTGGCGAGTTCAAACATAAGGAGAAGGTGTTTTTTGCCGGAATATTTGGCTTTTACCCGCGGCTTTTAAAAAAATCTGCGGCCGGCATTTTCGCCTGAAAGATACAAGGTATTTTGGCCGGGAAGCCCTTGTCTTCCGCCCGGAATTTTTCTGCGTAACATCTGCGCAAACCCTTCTGCGTAACATCTGTGTGAAATTTGTCGCGTTTATGCTTAGCCGCGGCTCGGCGGTAAAGGCGACAAATTTCACACAGATGTTACGCAGAAGGGTTTGCACAGATGTTACGCAGAAATTTTTATTGCAACCCACCGGACATCCTCCCCCTTTTACGCCAAACCGGGTAAGTTCAGCCGCCGCGGCTTCCCATATCTTTGGAGGATATTATTCTTAAAATCCGACCTTGATGAAAAATCTTCCGCTCTGCACTGCTTTAATCCTCCTGTTCCTTAAAATTGGCCCCGCCGCGCTTTCCGGCCAGCCCACCTTTCAAAAATACTACGGCGACGGGATCATTTCCCGGCACGCGGAGGAGGCCGTCGCCTTGCCCGACGGGTACATCCTGGCCGGCACATCCAACAACATCAATCCGAATTATCGCCTGTTTTTTATGAAAATCGGTCTGGACGGCCAGTTTTTGTGGATGAAACACTATGGCGCCCCCGGTGTGCAATTGTATTTCTCGGACCTGATCGAAGCAAACGACGGAGGCGTTTTGGCAGTGGGGGTGGATCCTGACGGGATCAGTACCACCCTGCTGATAAAAACGGATGCCGACGGCAATCTCGAATGGCAGAAACGGATCCATAGTTTCGCCGCCAACCGCCAAAACGGCGGCTTCAAACTGTGCCGGGCAGACGGCGGGTACATCGTCTCCGGCGAATCGAAGCGGGGCGATTCCCACGCCACGTTGACGCGGATCGACAACAAGGGCAACACCGTGTGGTCCAAACGTTACGCCAATCAATCGTTCGATAATCCGCGCATATCCGCCTGTTTCGTCAGCGGCGACACGATTTTCGCCTGCGGCCTGAAAGACAGCGTGGTGACATACAACCTGTTCCGCGCCAGTACCGGGGATACGTTGTTCAGCCAATGGTTTGCGGCGCCGGGCGATTACCTCGACAAAGCGCTGCGCTACATGGCCCGGGCGCCGGACGGCGACCTGCTGCTTTCGGGTTATACCAAGTTGAGCAATATGCCGGGATACTACCTTTGGGTATGCCGAATCAGCCGCTCCGGCCAACTTCGCTGGTCGAAGATATATTCGGGCGTCGCCGCCGAATATTTCTACTGGAATGGCGGTGGGGAAATTACGGCGCTGGGCGGCGACCGCTACCTGCTGCACCACAGGAGTTATCTGGAAGACCCCATCCTGATCCAAATTGACGGCCAGGGGGAGGTAGTCCGGGCAAACAATTATGGATATAAAGATCGGGGGGAAGCGTTTTTCTCCGCGTTTCCCACTCCCGACGGCGGCGTGTTCGCCCTGGGAGGGGCCTCGTTTCCGGGCAATGTAAAGGAGCGGCTCATAGCCGTCAAAACCGACGCCGGCGGGATAGTCGAAGCCTGCTGCACACAAACCGCCTCCGTTACGGCCATCCCCTACCCCGTGCAGACCATTCCGGGAAATATCAGCCGGCAATTTGCCTTCGACCCAACCACCGACTGGGGCATCGACGCCACCAGCGACAGCGTGGCCAGCGGGGATTTTTGTCCGCCACAGTACCGGATGGTCGAATTGCCGCTGTGCCCGGGCGACTCCCTGGTCATCGACGGCGTCGTTTATACCCAGCCCGGCCTGGCGACGAGCACCGTGCCCGGCCCGAAATGCGACACGGTGTTCACGTACCGGATCGTTCCGGGCGTCAACCCCGCGCGTTCGGAAACCGTGTGGTTCTGTCCCGGCGATACGGTAATGCTGCACGGCGTGGCCTACACGCAACCCGGAACGGTCGTCCGTATCATACCCGCCGCTTCGGGCTTGTGCGATACACTGGCGACTTATACGCTTCAGTTGCGGACGGATACGGCGACCGCCGGGCAGGTATCCCTGGTTTGTCCGGCCGATATATTGGTGCAGGTTCCCTTCGGCACGCCTGCAACACCCGTCGTGTTCGATGCTCCCCCCGCCTACACCGATTGCCCATGTCCGCGTGTAGTTCCGGAGCAGACGGAGGGTTTTTCCAGCGGGAGCGTTTTCCCGGTGGGCGACCACACCGTGTGCTACCGGGCAACGGACGATTGCGGCAACCAGGCGACCTGTTGTTTTCAAATCCGGGTGGAGGAAGACGAAGCGGCGCCCTGCGATGTCAAAACCAATGGGTGTATCCGGTTCGAACTGCTTCGTCTTACGGCGGACGGACAAGGCCGGCGCACCTATCATTTCCGGATCCAAAACCAGTGTGCGCAAAGCCTCCAATACGTTGCTTTTCAACTGCCCAAAGGCGTAACTGCCGCGGAACCGGGACAACAATACACCGCCCCCGGCGGCAACATTTACAGCGTCCGGAATCCCAATTTTTCGCCGGTGTATTCCATTCAATTCAAACCACAGGACAAGGGTATCAACAACGGCGCATCGGACGTATTCAGTT
>JAKLJF010000073.1 GCA_023151335.1 Thermoanaerobaculia bacterium
AAGTCGTAAGTCGTAAGTCGTAAGTCGTAAGTCGTAAGTCGTAAGTCGTAAGTCGTAAGTCGTAAGTCATTTGCCGTCTGCCGACGGAATAATCTCGGTTTTTTCACCAAAATAGTGGGCAAACCTGGCCATTTCTTCCGCCAGTTCTTTGTTTTGTGTGGCCCGCAGGTAGGACTGACTCAGGGATCGCAGGGTTTGGTAAACAAAACGATCCATTTCCTGCACCTGCATTTCTTTTGTCCATAAATCGATGCGCAGGGTATCCCGGTGCTCCTTGTCAAACAGGGCCACGGCCATGGCTTTACATTCTTCCATTTTACCGGCCTCGTGCATGTCGCTGGCCGCCCATTCTATTTTTATGGGTACCCGGTCTTTGTCCAGGCCCACCCGGATGGTGATGTCGCTCGTTTTGGCAATTTCGCTCGATTCCATGTTAATAAAAAATTTGTTTCAAAAGCAGTCGGGCAAAAGTAGGACAAAAACATAAATTTACGGCTTCCATTAGGCAATGACGCAATGACCCAATGACGCAATGACAAAATATGCATCTTCACCTCGGTCACGATTTCGATACGCCGCTTTACACCGTTTCCGGGCCACAAAAGGCCGGAGAGTTGTACCTCGGTCCTAAAAAATTGCTGCTTTGGCTCGAAAGCCAGTTCGGCCTGAGCGGTTATCCTGAAAATACAGATTATCTGCGCATTGAGCTGTATCGTCAGGCTTTGTTACAATGGGAAGAGACTGCGCCGGAGCAACCGTTTTACAGCGCGTCGTTCGATGCCGACCGGTTTGCCACCGCCGAAGGTCTCCTGGCATGGCGTGACGAGTTGCTCATGGCTGGCTGGGATTTTACCTCTGTCGCCGGTTGCCCGGAGCGATTGGAAACCCTGGCGCAGGTGGAACAAATTTTCCGCCGCAAAATAAATGATCCGGAACTGGGCGCCGCTGCTACCGGCTTTGCCGACCGCTGCCTACAGGTGCTTCATTGGCTGACGCTTCGAAATATTCGACTGGATAAAATTTCGTTGTACGAACCCGAGGCATTGCTGCCAGCCTTTTTGCGTCGAATACTTGCTGTATTGCGTTTGAAAAAAATTCCGCTTGAAATAGTGGAAGACGTACCGGCCGCTCATCCGGACACCGATCTCGGCTGGCTGCAACGGAGCCTGACAAGACAGGTAAATGGCAAAAAGAAAACCGCGGGCGATGCTTCGCTGCTGATCCTGAAGGCCCGCCGCGACAGCGACGCGGCGGTGTTCCTGGCGCAGTGGCTGTCGCAAAATCCTGGGTGGAAACCCGTTTTTTTAATCCCCGAGATGAACCGGACGCTCGAGCAGGCATTGCTGCTGGAAGGATTCCCTGCATTGGGGGTGTTGTCTTCTTCCCTGGCCCGCCCTTCTCTACAGGTATTGAAACTGGCCCCTGTATTTCTGTGGGAGCCGGTAGACGTATTTAAGATCATGGAGTTTGTAACCTTGCCGGTCAAACCGCTGGATGACGGCCTGGCGCTTGAAATCGCGCGGGTGATGGCTGAAAAGCCAGGGTTGTTCAGCGATACCTGGTTTGGGGCGGTTCTGGGTTATTTGGATAAAGCAGGCGTAGATCCGGAAGCGCGGGAGCAATACGAATTTTGGTTCAGCCGCCGGCGCTACCGGGCCGAAGGCACTGCGCCCAAACGGGATGCGCTGGAACTGTATGATTATTTGCAACGCTGGGCGCGCAAGGTTTACGAAGATACAAAAAATGCCACCCTGCTGGTGTTGGCCGAGCAGGCCCGCCGGATTCGCGATTTACTGGAAACGCTGCCGGAGCAACGGCTCGGTTTCCTGGAACTGGAACGCATCGTGCGCACCATTTATGAACCGGCGCCGGTACAGATCACGCAAGCCGAAACGGGGCGTTTCGATTACGTGCACCAGCCGGGCGCCCTGACCGCTCCGGCAGAAATGTTAATTTGGTGGAATTGTCTTTTCGACGGCCGGATACCCAAGCCCGATCCCTGGCGTCGCGAAGAACGCGCCTGGCTGGCCTCCCGTTTGGTTGTGCCGGACGAACCGATGCTGGAAAGCCGTCGTGCGCTGTTACTCGGGCAGAGGCCTGTTCTGCGGGCCAGCCAACAACTCTTGTTGATCATCCCGGAACAGGCCGACGGGGCTGAAGTCCTGCCGAGCCTGTTGCTGAGCGACGTGGAAGCGGCATTTGACACGATCCATCCTTTTACGTTTAGCCTGGATGACGAAGCCGGCCGGCAGGCGTTAATGCGGCTGGGCGTTGTGCCGCGAGGCATAAGGCTGGAAAGCCGGATTATTGCAAGACCGCGCCCCCAGCTGCTGATCAATCAACCGGAACGGTTGATTGAAAACGAGTACGAAACGCCAACGAATCTGGAAAGCTTGTTTTACTACCCCCATCGTTGGTTTTTCCGGCAGAAACTGCGGCTTTTTCCGGCCAGTTTGCTCAGCGTTACCCGCGACCAAACCCTCTTGGGAAGCCTGGCCCATCGTTTTTTTGAACTGCTTTTGCAGGAAAATGCCCTCGATTGGGATAAAAACGCCGTGCGCGACTGGATCGATGAAAAAGCCGGCTCCTTGCTCGAACGGGAAGGAGCGACCCTGCTCCTGTACGGCAGGGAGCCCGAACGAAACCAGTTCCTTAACCGCGTCAAAAATGCCGCCTGGAACCTGCTCGATCAAATCCGCAACAACGGCTGGTCAATCGCCGGCACCGAACAGGAATTACGGGGCGAATTTGCCGGTGTGCCGGTGCGCGGGAAAGCCGACCTGGTGCTGTGCCGTGACACCGGGGAGTGGGCTATCGTCGACTTGAAATGGAGCGGCGCCCGGCGGCGAAAAGAAATGATCCGTAATGGCGAGGATTTGCAGCTGATCCTCTATGCCAGACTACTTCCACCGCCGGAAAACTGGGCGCATACCGCTTATTTTATCCTGGAAGAAGGGAAAATGATCGCCCGGAACAGAACAGCGTTCCGCGATGCCATCACGGCCAGCGGCGATGAAGACCACGGCGAGGTTTGCGCGCAGATATTTGCCCGCATGGAACGCACCTATGCATGGAGGCTTGCGCAACTGCAAAAAGGTATCCTGGAATTGCGCACAGCCCGCACTGCCCCCGAACTGGATGCCCTGTATGCCGATGAATTGATCGATCTGCTGGAGATGAAATTGGAAGACTCGCGCTGGGATGATTACAAGACGCTGCTTGGCTTCATGGAATAAGGGCACATTATTTTCCCTGAAAATTGGCTTTGCGTTTTTCCAAAAAAGCGTTTGCGCCCTCGCGAAAGTCGGCGGTATCACAGCAATCCCCAAAGGATTTGATCTCCCGGGCAAAGCCATCTGTTCCGGCTTCAAAATAGGCATTAACGCTTTCGATCACTTTGGCGATGGCCACCGGCGCTTTTGTCGCTATTTTTTCGATCAATTCCTTCGCCTTGTCCACTTCTTCACCCGCCGGTACCACGTAGTTGACCAAACCCAGCCGTAATGCTTCGGCGGCGTCGAACATGTCGGCCGTCATCAGCAATTCGAGGGCTTTGCCCTTTCCAATATACTGTACCAGGCGTTGGGTGCCGCCATAACCGGGAATGAGCCCAAGATTTACCTCCGGTTGCCCGAATCGCGCCCGCTCGCCGGCTACCCGCAGGTGGCAGGCCATGGCCAGCTCGCAGCCGCCGCCAAGAGCGAATCCATTGACCGCCGCAATCACCGGTTTGGGAAACCGTTCGACCGAGAAAAAGATATCCTGGCCGCGCTGAGCAAAAGCGGCGCCCTGGGTCGCATCCAGGTCTTTAAATTCGGAAATGTCGGCGCCGGCCACGAATGCTTTTTCCCCGGCGCCCGTGAGAATGACGCCCTTTAAGTCATTGCTTTTCAAGCCTTCTTCCTCAAAAAAATGCTTCAATTCGAGCATGGTTTGAGAATTCAGGGCATTCAGCGCTTTTTCGCGGCTGATGGTTACCACGGCAATGCCGGCGGTGTGTTCGATGTGCAAGTTTTGGTAGTGCATGTTATTGGGTTTAGATGGTTTAGAGTGGTTTAGAGTGGTTTAGAGTGGTTTAGAGTGGTTTAGTGGTTTAGAGTGGTTTAACTCTAAACTTTATCAATCAACTTTCAGCACTTCAATTTCCTCCGATTTCCATTGTACGGCTTTTTGTAAACCATAATTTTTGAGGCGGTTGTGATAAAAATACAGGACCCGGAAATTGGAAGAAATAATATTGTCGTCCCGCGTAAAATCGAGCGGTTTTTCCCGGTGAAAAACGCCGAGGTTTTTGACGCCGTGTCGCACCACGTCTGCCGGGGGGCGGTGGATCTCCGGTGCCAATTTAATCTGTCCGTTCTGTTCCCATTCGAACAATTTGGCCTGCATTTGTTCCACCACTTCTTCCACGGCCCGGAAGGGGAACATATAATCGTCGGGCGGAAGACGCAGGATGCCGAACAGGTCCAGTTTGGGGTTTTCATGCACCAGCATTTCAAACACGGCATACGCGATCAGGTGGCTGCTCAACACGACGTTTTCAATACTGTACCGTTCCACGATCCGTTCGGCCAGGAGCTTGGTATATTCTTCCTCGCGTTGCCGGTCTTCATTGACTTCGCCTTTCGACATAAAATACTCGCGGATATCGATCTCATTGCCAAAACGGTCGAAGCTGCTGCCCCGGGCATCTACGATGTTGCCGAGTACATCCAGCGGCTTGCCTACGCTGAGCGTAATATCGTTGGTGGTGGAGAAAAAGCGCCAGATAAAACGGAACCAGCTGCGGATACTGTTGCCTTCATCGCGCAGGCGCAGGTACTGTTCTTTTCCGGTCATGCGCAGGTGCTGTTCGATCAGGAAAGGCGCTTCCAGTACGAAGTGATAGCCGATGACCAGGGGTACAATAAAAACCTTGCCCGGCGCGCCTTTCTGACACAGCGCGCGTTGGGCCTCCACCGCGGTGCCAAGCAGTCCCATTTTGAGTTCGGCCTCCAACTCGCCGGAGCGGGAGCGGGTTCCGCCGGGAAAGAACAAGCTGTTTACGCCGCGTTGAATACTCAGGTTGCTCATGGTTTTAAGGGTCTCCAGGTAGATGGCGTTTTTTTTGCGCCGGTCAACCCGGTAGGCGCCGAGGCGGTTCATAAAATAAGCCGCCGGGCCAAAATTGTATAAATTCAGCCCTGCCCCGTAGGAAAAAGAGGGCAGTCCCATGATCTGGTCCATAGCATAGCCCACGAGGATGGAGTCCAGGTTGCTGGAATGTGTGGGCACCACCACCACGGTACCATACCGGAACAGATGGCGCACCGTTTCAACGTCGCCCACCACGTTGAGCCGTTCGTACAACTGCCGGCGCCCGCGCCACAGGCTGGCAATACTTTTTTCGACGGCGGCATTGAGCAGGCGATCGAACAAAATCGTCAGAAAACGCTGGGCAAAGCGGAAAGTCGGAATCTTGAACGTGCCGACGATCTCTTCGGAATACCGGTGTATGATCTTGCGCAAAATATCCTCGGCAGCGGCCTGCGCCTCGGGATCATGCCGGTCGAGCGATTTTTTGATCAGCCTTTTGCTGATCTTGTTCCAAAAGGCCCGTTCGTTGGGCGGGTCGACCTTCCAGGGCGATTCCTTGATGCGGATACGTTCCTGGTAAATGGTTTTTACCAGCACATCTACCAGGTCTTTGCGATGGCGGGAAAGGATCCGCTGGAAGGTAAAATCCTCGATGTCCCGGATAAAAGCCGCGCGGTCTTCGCTGAGCCGGTAAATGGGCCAGTCTTCCGTTTTTTCGATGATGCGCGGGTATATCTGAATGTTTTTTTTCACGGAGTATGTTTGGTTAGGATGCCCGGTTTTTCAGTATTTGATCAATGTAGTCCAGTATTTCCGTTCTGCCTGCGCGGTATTGGGCGGATGTAACAAAGTAGGGCGGCAGGTTGTCCCAGGATTTGCGCATTTCGGTCAAAAAAGCCTGGATATTGCGCTCCAGTTCGTTCGGTTTCAGGCGGTCGGTTTTGGTGAATGCCAGGGCAAACGGAATGCCGTGCCCGCCCAGGTGGTTCACGAATTCAAGGTCGATTTTGGTTGGCGGGATATTGGAGTCGATCAACACAAAAGCCAGCAACAGTTGGCTTCGGTTCAACAGGTATCCGTTGATCATTGCCGAAAGGGTTTTCTGCTGATCTTTCGACACCCTTGCGTAGCCATAACCCGGTAAATCGACCAGGTACCATTGCCGGTTGATCAGAAAAAAGTTGAGCAATTGCGTTTTGCCGGGTGTGCCGGACACTTTTGCAAGCCCCTTTTTACCCGTCAGCATGTTGATCAGCGACGACTTGCCCACATTGGAGCGCCCGATGAAGGCAAACTCCGGGCGGCCGTCTTTCGGGCATACGCTTTCCCTGGTAAAACTGGAAACAAATTCGGCTTGTGTGATATCCATTGGCAATGTCTGGCGCTGGCGGGCTGCAAAAGTAATCATTCTTCCCGCTATTCATGAGGCGCCTCCAATTTTGCGTTTTATTAAAACTCCTTTTAAGGTATGGTTAAACCCCGCCCGATTTTCGGCATGTGTGTACGAACCTGCCTCCTCCTCCGTTTTTTGGACATTAAAATCTGAACACGTATGAAACACTTGCTTTTGGTATCCATCCTCTTTTGCTGCGCCGCTGCCGCCCGGGCGCAATTCGCTTTCGGCATAAAAGGCGGTTTTCAAACCCTGACGACCAGCCCGGACGACATTACGATAGGCAACGGTGAAGACGCCTTTAATTTTGGTGTCGAAGACATCAAGTTCGGTACGCAATTTGGCGCCTGGGCGCGTATTGGTCGCACGGTATTCATCCAGCCGGAACTGGTTTTTAACTCCAACCGCACCGATTTCCGCATCGGCGAGACCAGCGCCGGCGAGATTGTCAAATCGGAGAAGTATCAGAACCTCGATATTCCGATCCTGGTCGGTATAACTGCCGGCCCCATCCGCCTGCACGGCGGTCCGGTCGGGCATTACTTCCTGAACAGTAGTTCCGAACTGACCGACTTCGACGGCTATGCCGAACGCTGGAAACAATTCACCTGGGGCTGGCAGGCCGGCCTGGCTATCGGCACGGGCCGCTTTTCGGCCGACATCCGCTACGAGGGCAACTTCAATAAATTCGGCGACCATGTCACCTTCTTTGGCGATAAATATCAGTTCTCCAATAATCCCTCCCGCCTGGTATTGGCATTAAATATCGCTCTGATAAAATAAATTATTTTAATCAATTCATGCTTCCGGCGGCGCAGAGTGTCACAACTTTGCGCCGCTTGTTTTTTTATCCGAGAAAATTATCCTGATATGGAAGTTGCCAACTGGTATAGTGTATCGAAGGCGATGCATTTGATCGGCATGGTATCCTGGATGGCCGGACTTTTCTACCTGGTGCGGCTTATGGTATATCACGCGGAAGCCCGCGTGCTGCCCGACCCGCAACGGGAGATTCTTACCCGTCAATATAATTTGATGGAGTGGAAGGTATATAAAATCATCCTGAAACCGGCAGTCGTGATCACCTGGGTATTCGGCGTCCTGATGCTGATCCTGCAGCCCATATGGCTGCAGCAGGCCTGGATGTACGGCAAACTGGTTTTCGTACTGCTGCTCACCGGCTATACCTATTATTGTAAAGTCCACATCCGGCATTTGGAATCCAATACCTCGGCGTTTACCCATGTTCATTACCGGGTGATGAACGAGGTGCCGACCATCATCCTGGTCAGCGCCGTTTTTCTGGCAGTATTCAGAACCCGGATTAATTGGTGGTACCTGCTTGGCGGCGTCGGCGCCTTTACCCTGCTGATCATTGGCGCAGTGCGCCGGGTGGCGCGCAAAGCGTAAAAATCGTATTGACGAAATCCTTTGAAACCAGTAATTGAATTAACCTTCAGACATTATCATTTATGCGCCTTAGTCTTTGTGTCATCTTTTTTTCCGTTTTTCTGTTCCAGATTTCTTTATCTGCCCAAGCCGGTTGTACCGATCCGCAGGCCGCCAATTTCAATGCCGGGGCGACGGTGAACGACGGCAGCTGTATCTATCAGCCAACCAGTTTGACCCCGCAAATTAAAACGCCTGTCTCCACACTGCTCAATGAAACTTCCGGGCTTGTGATGGCGGGCGGAACACTTTGGACCCACAATGACAGCGAAGGCGCGCCAAAAATTTACCAGATCGACACCCTGAGTGGCCAAATTCTCCGAACGGTGACGCTTGGCGGGATCACATCCGTCGATTGGGAGGATCTGGCTTTTGACGGAACACACTTTTACGTGGGCGATTTCGGCAATAACGCCAACGGAAACCGCGACGATTTGATCATCTATAAATTTCCCCTTTCGGCTATTCCCGCCGGCGACAATGCGTTTGTGCCGGCTTCGGCGGTGGAGTGGATTCAATTCAGTTACGAAGACCAGGTAGATTTTATGCCGCAGGGGGCTAACAATACCCGTTTCGACTGCGAAGCCATGATCGTCCGGGGCGGACAAATACACCTGTTTACCAAGAACTGGCTGGATAACAGCACAGCGCTCTATACATTGCCAACCGCGGAAGGCATTTACGAGGCCAAAAAATCGGAAACGTTCTTCAGTGACGGGCTGATCACCGGCGCGGACGTCTCTGCGACGGGCGTAATCGTTCTTTGCGGTTACCGGCTAAACAGCGGCCAGTGTTTTATGTGGCTGCTGTTTGATTATACCGGGGATGCGTTCTTCAGTGGCAACAAACGGCGCATCGAACTGGGCACAGTACTGGCTTCCGGACAAGTGGAGGGTATATGCCTTCGGGAAAACGGCTACGGTTATCTTTCCAATGAAAGAACGCTCAACCTGATCCCCGCCCGGCTGTATACTTTTTCGATCGGGCAATGGCTGCCCGCCCGCCTGTTGCCAACATCCGATCCGGTAAAAAAAAATGATACTTTTTGCGACAACTTATACAAGTCGTTGAATTTTAATAACTTATTGATGTTGGGAGGCCAATTGCCGGCCGGCGCCCGCTGTACGGTTTGGGATGCGCAGGGTAAAATCATCTGGCAGGGTAATGCCGGGGAAGCATTTCCACGACAATTAAGCCCCGGGGCGTACTACGCGCAGGTATCCGCCCTGAAAACCGGGCAAAATTGCACTTTCAGGTTCTTGCAGTATTAAAAGTCAGGCAGCGATCAGATATGGATCACTTCCCCGTAAGCGGCCGCCGCCGCTTCCATAATCGCTTCACTCATGGTAGGGTGGGGGTGTATGGATTTGATGATCTCGTGCCCGGTAGTTTCCAGTTTGCGGGCCACCACCACTTCAGCGATCATTTCCGTGACGTTGTAGCCGATAAAATGCGCGCCGAGCCATTCGCCGTATTTTTTGTCAAAAATGACCTTGACGAAGCCTTCCGGAGCGCCGGCGGCTTTGGCTTTGCCTGAGGCGGTGAAGGGGAATTTTCCGACCAATACCTCATAGCCTGCTTCCCTGGCGGCCTGTTCGGTGTATCCGACGGAGGCGATCTCCGGCGAGCAGTAGGTGCAGCCGGGGATGTTGTTGTAGTCGATCGGTTCGGTGTGGAGGCCGGCGATGTGTTCCACGCAGGTGATGCCTTCGGCACTGGCCACGTGGGCCAGGGCCTGGGTATTCAGCACGTCGCCTATGGCATACACACCGGGTACATTGGTGCGGTAGTATTCGTCTACTTTGATGTATCCGCGTTCAGTGACCACACCGAGGTCTTCCACACCGATATTTTCGATGTTGGGCGTTACGCCGGCAGCGCTGAGCACCACGTCGCAGACGATGGTTTCTTCCTTGCCGTCTTTCCGGTTCTTCATCTTCACTTTCACTTCTTTGCCTGAGGTGTCCACACTTTCCACAGCCCATCCGGCATATACTTTCATGCCTTTGCGGGTAAAAAGTTTACCCAGTTCCTTCGAGATATCAGCATCTTCACGCGGAACGAGGCCCTGTTCCAGGAATTCGACGATACTGACCTCCGTGCCGAGCGTGTGGTAGAAAAAGCCGAATTCCACCCCGATAGCGCCGGCGCCTACCACCACCATACGTTTGGGTTGTTGTTCCAGCGACATGGCTTTGCGGTATTCGATGATCTTTTTGCCGTCGATAGGCAGGTTGGGCAATTCTTTGGCGCGTCCGCCGGTAGCGACGATGATGTGTTTGGCGGTATATTCGGTCACTTTGCCCTCGGCGTCGGTTACAGCCACTTTGGGCCCTTTAATCAGTTTGCCGGTACCGTTGATGACCGTGATCTTGTTTTTTTTCATCAAAAACTGTACGCCTTTGCTCATGCCGTCCGCCACGCCGCGGCTGCGTTTGATCATGGCTTCGAAATTGGCGCTGGTTTTGCCCTCGATGGTGACGCCATAGTCGGCGGCGTGATTCAGGTATTCGAACACCTGCGCGCTTTTAAGCAGGGCTTTGGTGGGGATGCAGCCCCAGTTGAGGCAGATGCCGCCCAGGCTTTCGCGTTCAATGATGGCAGTGTTCAGACCCAGTTGAGAAGCGCGGATGGCAGCCACGTAGCCGCCGGGGCCGCTGCCGATGATTTATCTTTTGCGGATTTTGCCTGGTATGATAAATGAGTAAAATAAAAATGGTTTGATGCTTGAATTCATAAACAATTTTATACCCATCCAGTGGAATAGATCGATATCGCGGTGTATCTTCCAGTAAAAGTCGGTCATAAGAATATCGTTCCGGCTGCTGAAGAAGCGTTTCTACTGCTTCAAAAACGCGGGTTTTGAATATTTGTGCCTTTTTTTCGGAAGAGTGTTTCCGCAAATAATTGAAAATCTTTCGAAGGGATCGCAATGCATTTTCGTCCCAACAGAGATCGTGCCCGTAGTCCATCACCAGCTTTCAGCTTGTTTTTTAGCCTCATCATGTTTAATAATTCGACCAGACGCGGTACGCTTCCCGGCTTTCGCAACTTCGTTCCTGAGTTGTTCCAATGACATAGGCTGATTATCCGCATCGAATGCGACGGTGAGATGTTTTTGCATCCGAAGCAGATTCAGGAGAATTTGGTAATAAGCCTCCAGTATTTCTTCATCCGGTGTATTATCCAGAATTTTATTTATGGAAGAGCGTATTTCTCGAGCAGACATAGTTATCTAAATTTTTACAAATTTACGGAGAATGTGCAATTGGGCCAAAGTAAATCTCTCTATTGTCAAATCGTCTCCACATAATTCAAATCCTCTTCAAAGGTCTCTTTCATACCAATCAGCGAAACAAATGCGATCAGCAGGCAAACAGCGCCGATGATCCAGGCGGCGGATATGACGCTGCCGGTCACGGCCGGGTCTTTCAGCCATTTGAAAGAGGCGCCGATGGGCACCAGCATACCGCGGGCGAAGTTGGGCACCGAGGTAGCTACCGTGGCGCGCAGGTTGGTGCCGAACTGTTCGGCGCCGATAGTGACAAAAATGACCCAAAAACCGACGGAAATACCGAGAAGGAAATGCGCAAAATAAAAGGATGCCGCCGTGTCGAATCCGCCGGCGAGGTAATAGATCACGGCCAGCGCATCGAGCGACAGGAATATCCACATGACTTTCAGGCGGCTGCGCAAATACTGGCTTAGCAGGCCCGAAGCAATATCGCCCAGAATAAGCCCCGTGTAACAGGCGGCTATAGCATTGCCGCCGGTGATGCCGCTCAGACCCTTGGCCTGACCAAACTCCGGCGCCAGGGTAATGAGTACGCCTACCACGTACCAGGTGGGGAACCCGATCAGCAGGCAGCGCAGGAAACGAACGAAGCGGTTCCAACTGGTGAACAGCGCCAAAAAATTGCCCCGGCTGATGTGATCGGCTTCCTGTACCTGACGGAACATACCCGATTCGCTGACGCTGATGCGCAATACCAGCAACAGAATACCCAGGCCGCCCCCGACGAAAAAACACACCCGCCAGGGGAACAACATATCAATCACCCAAGCCAGCAAGGCCCCGCTCAGCCCAATGGACGCCACCAGCATGGTACCGATGCCGCGTTTGTTTTTGGGCAGAATTTCTGAAACCAGCGTAATCCCGGCGCCCAATTCGCCTGCCAGTCCGATGCCCGCGATAAAACGGTAAATGGCGTAGTCGGTCGCCGAAGTCGCAAAGCCGTTCAGGATATTTGCGATCGAATACAGGAAAATGGAAAAATACAATACCCGCACCCGGCCTTTTTTATCGCCCAGCACTCCCCATAGCAGGCCGCCGAGCAACATGCCGGCCATTTGCCAGTTAAGCAGCGCAATACCGGTGTCGGTCAGCGCCTGCCCTTCGAAGCCCAGGTCGCGCAGGCTTTTTACCCGGACGAAACCGAACAATAATAAATCGTAAATGTCAACGAAGTAGCCCAGGGCGGCCACGATAACCGCGGCATTCAATAGTTTGGGCGCTTTTTCTGTGGATAGGTCAGGCATATTTTCCATGGCGCGCAAAATAAATGATGATATTTCATACCCGGTCATAAACATACCAAGTTTTAAACCGATGATCTTTGCGCCTGCGTGTACAACAGTTTGTCACGAACATTTCAAACCGACTGGGGATACCCTTATACCTCGACAAAAATGACAGAACCACAACACTGGACCGTCGAAACAAGTCGCTATGTATACGACCGGCGACCCTACATGATCATGCGGGAAGACTCCGTGCGTTTGCCGAACGGCGCCCGGATTCCCGATTATTTCGTTTTCGAATACCCCGATTGGGTGTCCGTGCTTGCAGTGACGGCGGCAGAAGAGTTTGTGCTGATCCGGCAATACCGCCACGGCATCGGTCAGGTGCATTATGAATTGGCCGCCGGTGTGGTGGATGAACAGGAACCGCTGCTTGAATCGGCCCGGCGCGAGCTGCTGGAAGAAAC